>NZ_JBFUFR010000055.1:0-36483 GCF_056403315.1 Roseateles sp. P2_H4
GGCCTGCAGCGCGCGCGGCTGAAGGAGCTTGAGGTGCTCGACAGCCTGCGCGCACTGCCCGACGGTGAGCGCAAGGCCATGCAAGTCAAGAAGATGATCGACCGGGCCCGCGCATTGGCTGGCTACCGTGAGTACCCGAAGTACGCCTGGATGTGCCGCTGGTTCCTCTACAGGCAGGCGCTGATCCAGGAGGCGCAGCGCCTTGTCGAGGCCAGCGTGATCGACGGCGTGGACGACATCTTCAGCCTGAGATTTGAGGAACTCCAGGACACCGTCCGCATGCAGAAGGTCGATCGCGAGCTCATACGCGAGCGCAAGCAAGCCTTCGAATGGCACTCGACACTGACCCCACCGCGTGTATTGACGTCGGAAGGCGAGGCAGTCGCCGGGGTTCACCGCCGTGACGACTTGCCCGCTGGTGCGCTGGTCGGCATGGGGGTGTCCGCAGGCAGCGTGGAAGGCCGGGCCCGCGTGGTCTTTGATGCAGCGCGGGCCGATTTGCAACCCGGTGACATCCTGGTCACGCCGTTCACGGATCCGAGCTGGACGCCCTTGTTCGTCGCCATCGCCGGGCTGGTCACGGAAGTCGGCGGGCCGACGACACATGGTGCAGTCATCGCGCGCGAGTACGGCTTGCCCGCCGTCGTGGGCGTGCAGGGGGCTACCCGGTTGATCTGCGACGGCCATTGGATTCGGGTCCATGGTGGCGACGGCTTCGTCGAGATCCTGCCGGGGCCTGCTCCAACCCAACCGCCCCCTGGGCCAGCCTAGAGCCGTCGTCCGCCCTGCAAAGCCGGTGTCGGACAGCCTTGTGCGGACGTGGGCTCTAGGCCGGTTCTGTTGAAAAACTCGGTTGACCAAGGCTGCCGCGAGGGGCGGATCTTCTGGCCGCAGGACAGGTGCCTCGCGTGGTTGGCGCTGCGCGCCACGCAAAGGCTTCCAGACGCGATTTCCATAGGACTTGGCCCGGCGGGACGCCATGCTCGACGTCGAGAGTTCTAAGGCCCGAATCGTTCGTGCGAACTCGTCAAATTCCAGTTTTTCAACAGAATCGGCTGGCTGCTGTCACCCAGATTTCGCGATCCAAGGGCCGCTAGCGGCGGCAACGGTCAAAGAACGGTTTGCCGGCTAAGCGACTGCTGGACCACGGTGGGCTCAACCGGTCGGCGCATTACATCGATCACGCGCAACGCCTTCAGCTCAATAGCAGACCTGACCCTCACTCCCACTCGATCGTCGCGGGCGGCTTGCTGCTGACGTCGTAGGTCACGCGGTTGATGCCGCGCACCTCGTTGATGATGCGGCCGCTGGTGCGCTTGAGCAGCGAGTAAGGCAGCTCGGCCCAGTCGGCGGTCATGAAGTCGCTGGTCTGCACGGCGCGCAGCGCGACGACGTAGTCATAGGTGCGGCCGTCGCCCATCACGCCCACGCTCTTCACCGGCAGGAAGACGGCGAAGGCCTGCGACGTCAGCGCATACCAGCTCTTGCCGCTGGCCGGGTCGATGGTGTTGCGCAGTTCCTCGATGAAGATGGCGTCCGCCCGGCGCAGCAGGTCGGCGAAGTCCTTCTTCACCTCGCCGAGGATGCGCACGCCCAGGCCCGGGCCCGGGAAGGGATGGCGGTAGACCATGTCGGCCGGCAGGCCCAGGGCCACGCCCAGCGCCCGCACTTCGTCCTTGAACAGCTCGCGCAACGGCTCCAGCAGCTTGAGCCCCAGCGTCTCGGGCAGGCCGCCGACGTTGTGATGGCTCTTGATCGTCGTGGCCTTCTTGGTCTTGGTGCCACCGCTCTCGACGACGTCGGGATAGATGGTTCCCTGGGCCAGCCACTTGGCGTTCTTCAGCTTCTTGGCTTCGGCCTGGAAGACCTCGACGAACTCGGCGCCGATGATCTTGCGCTTGCGCTCGGGATCGGTCACCCCGGCCAGCTTGCCCATGAACTGTTCGCTCGCATCGACGCGGATCACCTTGGCGTGCAGCTTGCCCGCGAACATGTCCATGACCATGTCGCCCTCGTTCAGGCGCAGCAGGCCGTGGTCGACGAAGACGCAGGTGAGCTGGTCGCCGATGGCGCGGTGGATGAGCGCCGCGGCCACCGACGAGTCGACGCCGCCCGACAGGCCGAGGATGACTTCCTCGTCGCCGACCTGCTCGCGGATCCTCGCCACGGACTCGTCGATATAGCTGCCCATCTGCCAGTCGCCCTGGCAGCCGGCGATGTCGCGCACGAAGCGGCGCAGCAGCGCATCGCCTTGCACGGTGTGCGTGACCTCGGGGTGGAACTGCACGGCGTAGTAGCGCTTCTCCTCGTTGGCCATGCCGGCGATGGGGCAGCTGGGCGTGGAGGCCATCAGCTTGAAGCCCGGCGGCATCACGGTGACCTTGTCGCCATGGCTCATCCAGACCTTCAGCATGCCGTGCTTTTCAGGCGTCTCGAAGTCCTGGATGCCTTCGAGCAGCTTGGTATGGCCATGCGCGCGCACCTCGGCATAGCCGAACTCGCGGTGGTCGGCGGCCTCGACCTCACCGCCGAGTTGCACCGTCATCGTGAACATGCCGTAGCAGATGCCCAGCACCGGCACGCCGGCGTCCCACACGGCCTGCGGCGCGCGCAGCTCGTGGTCCTCGTAGGTGGAGGCGTGGCTGCCCGACAGGATGATGGCCTTGGGCGCGAAGCTCTTGATGAACTCGTCCGACACGTCGTTCGGGTGAATCTCGCAATACACCGCCGCTTCGCGCACGCGCCGGGCGATGAGCTGCGTGACCTGGGAGCCGAAGTCGAGGATGAGGACTTTGTCGTGTTGCATGGTGATCTCAGGCAGTTTGCAAAGCGGTGCGCTGGCCGTGGAAGAAGCGATAGGCAAGGATCAGGGCGATCAGTTGCAATGCGGCGCAGGTATAGAAGGGCAGGCCCATCAGCGGGTCGGTGGCCGGGCAGTGCGACACCCAGCCCAGCAGGGTCAGGCCCACGATGGGCGCGATGACGGCCATCAGGCTGTTCAGCGACGACACGGCGCCCATGGCCTGGCCTTGCCGGGTCGGCCCTGCCGCGTTGGAAATGATGCTCTGCACCGCCGCCGTGGCAACGCCACCGAGCAGATTGAAGCCGATGACGGCATACATCATCCAGCCCTCGGTCGCGAGGCCGAAGCCGAGATAGGCCAGGGACGCCGAGCCCATGCCGATGAGGGCCAGCCGCCGCGGGCTGAAGCGCGCCAGCAGCGGCTTGAGCAGCACGCCCTGGCTCAGCACCGACACGATGCCCACCGCGAACAACGACCAGCTGACCTCGAGCGGCCCCCAGCCAAACTTGAACTTGGTGTAAAGCACCCAGGTCATGTGCAACATGAACTGCGCCAGCGACGCCAGCGCGATGACCGCGACCAGGGAGCCGACGCCCTTCAGCGCCGCCAGGCCGCGCAGGGCCGAGACCGGATTGGCCTTCTTCCAGTTGAAACCCGTGCGCCGGTCCAGCGGCAACGACTCGGGCAGCACGAAGAAGCCGTAGCACCAGTTCAGCACGGCCATCGAGCCGGCAGCCAGGAAAGGCCAATGCACGTCGTAGTGGCCCAGCCAGCCGCCGATGACGGGGCCGAGGATGAAGCCGACGCCGAACATCGCGCCCAGCTGGCCGAAACGGCGCGCGCGGTCTTCGGCCGGCGTGATGTCGGCCACGTAGGCGTTGGCAATCGCGATATTGGCCTGCATGGCGCCCGAGAACAGGCGCACGGCAACCAGCATCCACAGCGCCGTGGCCACGGCCGTCACGAAAAAGCTCAGCGCCAGGCCCGCAAAGCCGATCAGCAGCACCGGGCGGCGGCCGAATCGGTCCGATAGCGAGCCCAGGACGGGCGAGCCGATGAAGTTGGCCACGCCGAAGGCCATGGTCACCAGCAGGAAGGCCGAGGTCTGCTCGTCATTGCTGTGCGTGAAGGTCCCGACGATATGCGGCAGCACCGGCACCATCAGCCCGATGGAGATCATGTCGATCAGCACGGCGGCCATGATGAAGCCCATGGCCGGGGTGCGTTGCGTGGAGGGACTCATCGTCTTCTTGAAAAGCGAAACGGGGCGACTCTCGTTCGCCCCGTTGTCGCCGTCAGCAGCTCATTCGCTGCGGTAGTTGGGCGCTTCCTTGGTGATCTGCACGTCATGGACATGGCTCTCGCGCATGCCCGCCGTCGTGATCTCGACAAACTCGGCCTTGTCCTGCATGTCGGCGATGGAGCCGCAGCCGCAGTAGTGCATCGAGGCCTTCAGGCCGCCGGCCATCTGGAAGATGACCTGCACGACCGAGCCCTTGTAGGGCACCTGGCCCTCGATGCCTTCGGGCACCAGCTTGGACGTGTTCGGGTTGTTGGCCGAGGTGTCCTGGAAGTAGCGGTCGGCGCTGCCCTTGGCCATCGCGCCCATGGAGCCCATGCCGCGGTAGCTCTTGAAGGTGCGGCCCTGGTAGAGGATGGTCTCGCCCGGGGCTTCCTCGGTGCCGGCGAAGGCGCCGCCCATCATGACGGTGTCGGCGCCGGCCGCGATGGCCTTGGCCACGTCGCCCGAGTAGCGGATGCCGCCGTCGGCGATGACCGGCACGCCGGTGCCCTTGAGGGCCGTCACGACGTTGTCGATGGCGGTGATCTGGGGCACGCCGACGCCGGCGACGATGCGGGTCGTGCAGATGGAGCCGGGGCCGATGCCGACCTTGACGCCGTCGGCGCCCGCCTCGACGAGGGCCAGGGCCGCGGCACCGGTGGCGATGTTGCCGCCGATGACGTCGACCTGCGGGAAGGCGCGCTTGACCCAGCGCACGCGCTCGAGCACGCCGGCGCTGTGGCCGTGGGCGGTGTCGACGATGAGGGCGTCGACGCCGGCCTTGACCAGCAGTTCCACGCGCAGCTCGGTGTCTTCGCCGAAGCCGACCGCCGCGCCGACGCGCAGCTTGCCGTGGCTGTCACGCGCAGCATTGGGGAAGCTGGTCTGCTTGGTGATGTCCTTGACCGTCATCAGGCCGCGCAGCTCGAAGGCGTCGTTGATGACGACGACACGCTCCAGCTTGTGGGCGTGCATCAGCGCCTTGGCTTCTTCAAGTGACGCGCCTTCGCGCACCGTGATGAGCTTGTTCGCCGGCGTCATGATCTCGCTGACCTTGGCGTCCATGCGGGTCTCGAAGCGCAGGTCGCGGCCGGTGACGATGCCGACGACACGCTTGCCTTCGACGACCGGGAAGCCGGAGAAGCCGTGCTGGCGGACCAGCTCGACGGCGTCGCGCACCGAGGCGTCGGGGCCGATGGTCAGCGGCTCGCGGACGACGCCGCTCTCGTAGCGCTTGACCCGGGCGACTTCGCGAGCCTGGGCTTCGGCGCTCAGGTTCTTGTGCACGATGCCGATGCCACCCTCCTGCGCGATCGCGATCGCCAGGCGTGCTTCGGTCACGGTATCCATCGCAGCGGACACCAGGGGCAGGTTCAGGGGGATATTGCGCGACAGGCGGGTCGCAAGGCTGGTGTCGCGGGGCAACACCTGGGAGAACGCTGGCACCAACAGAACATCGTCGAAGGTGAGCGCTTTGCCGAGAAGGCGCATGAGGAAAGCTCCAGACGCAAAGCGGCATTATACGGAGGTCGCCCAGCTAAACTGCACGCATGCCCAGCAAAGCCCTTCGCCCCATCGTCCTCGCCCTGCTCTGCCTCGTCATGGCCGGCGCCGCCCAGGCGCAGTGGAAGTGGCGCGACGCCAAGGGCAATGTGCAGTACAGCGACATGCCGCCGCCGCCCGGCACGCCTGAAAAGGACATCCTGCAGCGGCCCTATGTCGCGAAGCAGACCATCGTCGTCGCGCCACCGGGTGCCCAGGCCAGTGCCGCTTCGGCGCCCAAGCCGGCCGCCAGCGCGCCCACCAAGGCCGAGCAGGAGGCCGCTGCGCGCCAAAAGCAGGACCAGGAAGGCGACGCCGCCAAGAAGAAGGAAGAGGAGCGCCGCGTCGCCGCGGTGCGCCGCGAGAACTGCAGCCGCGCCCAGGCCAATCTGCGCGAACTGCAGAGCGGCACGCGCCTGACCCGCACCAATGACAAGGGCGAACGCGTCTTCATGGACGAGGCCCAGATCGCCGCCGAAGTCGGCCGTGCGCGCGACGCCATCACCAGCGAGTGCCGCTGATCAGGCCTTGCCCGCCTGCGGCCGGTGCCGCGACACGATGCGCTCGCCGCGCTTGGCGTAACGCAGGCGCCGCGCCTCCTTGGGGTCGACGGTGAGCGGGCGGTAGACCTCGATGCGGTCGCGCTCGCGCAGCGGCGTCGTCAGCGGTCGCAGACGGCCCCAGATCCCGACCTGCAATTGCTCCAGAGGCTGCTGCTGCGCGGCCATGAAATCGGCACAGCCACGCAGGGCGGCGGCTATGGTGGCGCCCTCCTCCACCTCCAGCCAGCGGTGCTGGACATCGCCCGGCTGCGGGCTCCACACCAGCTCAACGCGGGCCATATTGGCTCTCGGCGCGCTGCACGAAGCTGTCGACGAAGGTATTGGCGATGCGGTCGAACACCGGGCTCACCACGGCCTCCAGCGCCCCGCTGCTGAAGGCGTAGCTGAGCTCGAAGACGATCTTGCAGGCCGTGGCCTCGCCATCCGCCCCCGGCTTGTTCAGGGGCTGGAACTGCCACAGGCCATCCAGATGGGAGAAGGGGCCGTCGACGAGCTCCATGCGCACGCTGCGCCCGTCCTCGTTGCGGTTGCGCGTCGTGAAGGCATGGCGCACACCGGCGTAAGCGAGGTGCAGGCGGGCCGTGACGGTGTCGGCCTCACGGGCCAGCACCTCGACCTTGTTGCACCAGGGCAGGAACTCGGGATAGCGCTCCACCGCGGTGACCAGCTCGTACATCTCGCGCGGCGTGTACCAGAGCAGAACGGACTTTTTGACCTGCTTCATAGAATGCCAGGATTGTAAGAAGGGCCTCGGGCCCCACATCCCACTTCATGTCCATCGCCGAGAACCGCCGCGCCCGTTACGACTACCACATCGAAGAGCAGTTCGAGGCGGGGGTCGTGCTCTCCGGCTGGGAGATCAAGGCCATCCGCGCCGGCCAGGTCCAGCTGACCGATGGCTACGTGATGATCAAGGACGGCGAGCTGTTCCTGATCGGCTGCCGCATCAACGCGCTGCGCAGCGCCTCCACCCACGTCTCACCCGAGGCCGACCGCACCAAGAAGCTGCTGATGCACAAGGCCGAGATCAAGCGCTTGGTCGGCAAGGTCGAGCAGCGCGGCTTCACCCTCGTGCCGCTGAACCTGCACTACAAGGGCGGCCGCGTGAAGGCCGACATCGCGCTCGCCAAGGGCAAGGCCCAGCACGACAAACGCGAGACCGAGAAGAAGCGGGATTGGGAGCGCGAGAAGGGGCAATTGATGAGACACAAGGTCTCAAACAAGAGCTGACAAGGCCTGCTCGATGTCGGCCTTGAGGTCGGCGCCGTCTTCCAGGCCAATCGCAAATCGCACCAGCGTGCCGCCGTCGAACGGCAGCGGCAGGTCACGGCTGCGGCTCATGTCGTAGGGCACGGCCAGGCTCATGGGGCCGGCCCAGGAATAGCCGATGCCGAAAAGCTGCAGCGCGTCGACGAAGGCATCCACCTGCGCTGCGCTGTAGTCGGGCTTGAAGACGGCCGAGAACAGGCAGGCGGCACCCGCCCCACCAACGGCCAGCCAGTGCTCATGCCCCGGCGAGCCCGGCAGGGCCGGATGGAAGACCTGCGCGACCTCGGGCCGGCCCGCCATCCAGCTGGCGAGCTGGCGCGTCACGCGGTCCTGGGCGGCATAGCGCAGCGGCAGCGTCGGCAGGCCGCGCAACACCAGTTCGACGTCGTTCTGGCCCAACCCATAGCCCAGGTGCTCGTGGGCATGGTTGAGGCGGTCGTGCAGCTTGCGATCGCGTGTGCAGACCGAACCCATCAGCACGTCGGCGCCGCCGCTGGCGTATTTGGTCAGCGCCTGCATGACGATGTCGGCGCCCAGGCCCGGGTGGGTGCCCGGTGCCGGCTCGAAGCCGTTGAAGGCCAGGCCGGCGCCCCAGGTGTTGTCCAGCGCCGTGGTGATGCCCCGCGCACGGCAGGCGGCCAACGTGCCCAGCAGGTCGGGGAACTCCAGCGTGATGGAGCCCGCGGCCTCCAGCCAGACCAGCCTGGTGTTGTCGTGCAGCACCGGCACCGTCAGCGGGTCGTAGAAGCGATGTCTGACACCCCACTGCGGCAGCCAGGACTCGGTCAGGTAGCGGTTCTGGCCGTAGACGTTGTCCGGCACCAGCACCTCGTCGCCCGGGCGCAGCACGGCCAGCGACGGCAGCGTCACGGCCGCCAGCCCGCTGGGCACGAGCAGGCAATGCTCGGCATGCTCGAGCGTGGCAATGCGCGCTGCCAGCGTGTAGCTCGTCGGCGTGCCATGCAGGCCGTAGCGATAGGTCAGGCCATCGCGCGGCCGCGGCTTGTGCAGGTCGGCCGTGTTCTTGAAGAGCACGGTCGAGGCCTTGGCCACGGGCACGGGCACCGCATCCCAGCCTTCGGGGGCGCGGTAAGGGTGGTGGATCAGCTTGGTGCTTGCTGCTCTCTTGCTCATCAGACCAGGCTTGCCACGAGGTCGTGCCCATCCGCCGCGACGACGCGGGCGCGCACGAAGTCGCCCACCTTCATCGTCTTGCTGGCCTTCTCGGGCGGCAGGATCTTCACGGTGCCGTCGATCTCGGGCGCATCGGCATAGGAACGGCCCACGCCACCCTTGCGGCCCAGGGCCGGCGCGGAGTCGATCAACACCTGCAGCGTCTGCCCGACGCGGGCCTGCAGCTTGGCGGCCGACACGGCTTCAGCCACCGCCATGAAGCGCGCACGGCGTTCCTCGCGGACTTCGGTCGGCAGCGCACCGGGGATGTCGTTGGCGCTGGCGCCGTCGACCGGTGAATAGGCAAAACAGCCGGCGCGGTCGATCCTGGCTTCCTGCATGAAGTCCAGCAGATGCTGGAACTCGGCCTCGGTCTCGCCGGGGAAGCCGGCGATGAAGGTCGAGCGGATCACGAGCTCCGGGCAGGCCTCGCGCCAGCGCAGGATGCGCTCCATGTTCTTCTCGCCGTTGGCCGGGCGCTTCATGCGCTTGAGCACGTCGGGATGGGAATGCTGGAAGGGCACGTCCAGATAGGGCAGCACCAGGCCTTCGGCCATCATCGGCAGCACCGCGTCGACGTGCGGGTAGGGGTAGACGTAGTGCAGGCGCACCCAGGCGCCAAAGGGCTTGGCGATCTCGCCGAGCTGGGCGACGAGGTCCAGCATGCGCGTCTTGACCGGCTTGCCGTCCCAGAAGCCCATGCGGTATTTCACGTCCACGCCATAGGCCGAGGTGTCCTGGCTGATGACGAGCAGTTCCTTGACGCCGCTCTCGAACAGCGCGCGCGCCTCGTTCAGCACATCGCCGATGGGGCGCGACACCAGGTCGCCGCGCATGCTCGGGATGATGCAGAAGGAACAGCGGTGGTTGCAGCCCTCGCTGATCTTCAGGTAGGCGTAGTGCTTGGGCGTCAGCTTGACGCCGTAGCTGGGCACCAGGTCGACAAAGGGGTCGTGGGGCTTGGGCACATGGGTGTGCACCGCGTCCATGACTTCCTGGGTGGCATGCGGGCCGGTCACGGCCAGCACGCTTGGGTGGATCTCGCGCACCAGGCTGCCGGCATCCGTGCTGGCAGCGCCAGCCTTGGCGCCCAGGCAGCCGGTCACGATGACCTTGCCGTTCTTGGCCAGGGCCTCGCCGATGGTGTCCAGGCTTTCCTTGACGGCGTCGTCGATGAAGCCGCAGGTGTTGACGATGACCAGGTCGGCGCCGGCAAAGGTCTTGGAGGTCTCGTAGCCCTCGGCGCGGAGCTGGGTGAGGATCAGTTCGCTGTCGGTCAGCGCTTTCGGGCAGCCAAGTGAAACGAAGCCAATCTTCGGGATCGCGGCGGGGGTGATCTGTTCATTCATCCCCGTATTTTCGGCGATGTGGCGCCAAGCGTACTTTTCAGCTGTCGCGTGGCCGCGTGAAACCACCGGGCTTCACTGAAAAAACCGCTATTCCACCGCTTCGACCGTGACGGAGGCCGCGAACGGCGGCTGGGTCGACCGGGCCTCGCGCACGACATAGCTGCCGACCCGCAAACCCGCGGGGTCGACGACCTCGAAGTAGGACAGACGGGTCTCCACCCCTTCGCGCTGCAGCGATTCGGTGCCCGTCGGCCTCAGCTGGTGCCCCGGCGGCACATGGATGCGCCGCTGGTGTTCTTTCTGGATCATGCTCGCTCCCGTCCACATCGGAGGGAGCACCTGCGGCCAGTCGGCGCAAGCTCAAGGCGCCGCTAACAGGCCTCACCCACTGTTACGCGGGTCGGGCCGGCGCGGCGGGGGTGGCTATTTCTTGGGCACGAACGGGAACATCACGCCCGCCTGCTTGAGCTGCTCCTGCCACTGGTTCATCAGCGTCTTGGACTGCTCGGCATAGCCGCCCATCAGCCCGGTCCAGGCGTCGGGCGTGAAGGGGACGCCGCCTGGCGTCTGCTCGGTAAAGCGCGATTGCAGGTCGGTGAAGGCCTGCATCTGGCGCTCCAGCAGCCCACCCATGACGCCCTGCATCGCGTGGCCATAGAAACGGATGATCTGCGCCAGCGAGTTGGTCGAGAACATCGGCACGCCGCCGGTCTCTTCCTCCAGGATGATCTGCAGCAGGATGGAGCGCGTCAGGTCTTCCTGGCTCTTGGCATCGTGCACCTCGAAGTCGATCCCCTCCAGCACCATGCGCTTCACGTCGGCCAGCGTGATGTAGCTGCTGGTCTGGGTGTCGTAGAGGCGGCGGTTGGGGTACTTCTTGAGAATGCGCAGGCTGGGCTTGGTGTCGCCGGCCTGGGCTTGATCGGGTGCCGCTTTCTTGCGGGCAGTCGCCATGCGCTGATCTCCTGTGCAGTGCAGCAAATTCTAGGCAGAGCTGACAGCCGCTCTGAACGGGTTTACCTGGGGCTCGTCAAATTCGACAGCCTCTGCCCGCGACAAGACCCGCGCACCCCGACTCGCAGCGCTTGATCAGGCGCAAGGTCTGATTCGATCGCTCGACCTAGGCTCACGGCCATTGAGCCACAGGCTCGCAGGAGCTGTCATGCCCACGATGAAAGCCGCCGTCGTTCGTGCCTATCGCGAGCCCCTCAGCCTGGAGGAAGTCCCCGTTCCGGAGGTGCCGGCCGGGCAGGTCCTCGTCAAGGTGGCCGCCTGCGGCGTGTGCCACACCGACCTGCACGCGGCCGACGGCGACTGGCCCGTCAAGCCGCCCCTGCCCTTCATCCCTGGCCACGAGGGGGTCGGCCATGTCGCCGCCGTGGGCGCGGGCGTCAAGGGCATCCGCGAGGGCGATCGCGTCGGCGTGCCCTGGCTGCACACCGCCTGCGGCCACTGCGAGCACTGCATGACAGGCTGGGAGACGCTTTGCGATCACCAGCAGATGACGGGTTATACCGTCAACGGCGGCTTCGCCGAATACGTGCTGGCCGACCCAGGCTATGTGGGCCATCTGCCGGACGGCCTGTCATTCGAATCGCTGGCGCCCATCCTGTGCGCCGGCGTGACGGTCTACAAGGGGCTGAAGGTGCTGGACGCCCGGCCGGGGCAGTGGGTGGCCATCGTCGGCGTCGGCGGCCTGGGGCACCTGGCCGTGCAATACGCGCGGGCCATGGGTTTTCACGTCGTGGCGGTGGACATCGACACCGCCAGGCTGCGGCTGGCCAAGCAACTGGGCGCCGAACTCTGCGTGAACTCGGCCGAGGAGGACCCCGTCGCCGTGCTCCAGCGCGAGCTGCGCGGCGTGCACGGCGCCCTGGTGACCGCCGTGTCGCGCGAGTCCTTCGGCCAGTCGCTGGGCATGCTGCACAAGCGCGGGACCATGTCCATGGTCGGCCTGCCGCCCGGCGACTTCGCGCTGCCGATCTTCGACGTCGTCCTCAATGCCAAGACCGTGCGCGGCTCCATCGTCGGCACGCGGCAGGACCTGAATGAAGCGCTGCAGTTCGCGGCCGACGGCGTGGTGCACGCCAGCACCACCACGCACCGCCTCGATGACATCAACCGCATCTTCGATGAGCTGCGGCTGGGGCGCATCGATGGCCGGGCGGTGCTGAGCTTCGAGTGACCCCTCAAGGAGATCCACATGACATATCGCAGCATCCTCGTCGCACTCGATGCGACACCGGCCAATGGGGCCCGTACCGACATCGCCATCGCGCTGGCCCGCCAGTTCGAGGCGCATCTGATCGGCCTGGCGCCCACGGCTGCCCTGGATGCGCAGGCCAGACACGGCGCCGCGGCGATGGCCGACGCGGCAGCGGCCGCCAGCGAACTCCTGCTGGCCGAGGCCATGGCCAGCGCGCAAGGGTTTCGCAAACGCTGCACGTCGGAGGCGCTGCCGTCTTTTGAAGCGCTGGCCGACCCGTCCCCGGCATCGACCTCGCTCGTGCTGCGCGCCCAATGCGCCGACCTGCTGATCATGAGCCAACCCGACCCCTCGGTGCCCGGCCACCGCCAGCAGGAAGCCGAGCTCGAGCAGGTGCTGCTCGCCTGCGCCCGGCCCGTGCTGCTGATCCCCTACACCCACCGGGAGCCGGTCCGCACGCAGCGGGTGCTGGTGGCCTGGGATGGCAGCCCCGAATCCGTGCGCGCCCTGACCGATGCCCTGCCCTTGCTGCGCCGTGCCGGGCAGGTCACGCTGATGCACTGGCGCCGCGATGCGCAAGGCACGGGGCCGCTGGCGCGTCTGGCCGGCATCCGGCAGTGGCTGGCCTTCCAGGGCGTCGACGCCGAGGTGCGCGACGAGGTCACGACCGTGTCCATCGGCGACGCGCTGCTCAACGCTGCATCCGACACCGGCGCCGACCTCATCGTCATGGGCGCCTATGGCCATGCGCGCTGGACCGAGCGGCTGTTCGGTGGCGTTTCGCGCACCCTGCTGGCGTCGATGACCGCACCGGTACTGATGTCCCACTGAGCGCAGCGTCCCATGACCCAACGCCATCTCAACCGACTGCTGGCGCCAGAGTCCGTGGCCGTCTTCGGCGCCTCGGACAAGCCCGGGCGGGTCGGCACCACCGTCTGGCGCAATCTGGCCGCCGGGGGTTTCAAGGGGGCATTGGCCCCCGTCAACCCGCGGCTGCAGGCGCTCGACGGCGCGCGATGCTTCAGCGCCGTGGCCGAGCTGCCCTTCGTGCCGGAACTGGCCATGCTGTGCACGCCACCAGACACCATCGTGCCGCTGATCGAACAGCTCGGCACCTTCGGCACGCGCGCTGCCATCATCGTCACTGCCGGTCTCACGGTGCTGCAGAAGCAGGCCGCGCTCCACGCCGCGCGACCGCACACGCTGAGGCTGCTGGGTCCGAACTGCATCGGCCTGCTGAGCCCTCACCTGGGCCTGAACGCGAGCTTCACCCAGGCCAGCGCCCTGCCTGGCGAGCTGGCGCTGGTGTCACAGTCGGGCGCCTTGCTGACCGCCCTGCTGGATTGGGCGAATGCCGAACAGATCGGGTTCTCCCACCTGATCTCCCTGGGCGAGCACATGGACGTCGACTTCGGCGACCTGCTGGACCATCTGGCCGCGGACCGGCGCACGCGCGCCATCCTGCTCTACATCGAGTCCATCAACTCGCCGCGCAAGTTCATGTCGGCGGCGCGCGCTGCTGCGCGCACCAAACCGGTCATCGTCGTGAAGGCCGGCCGCGCGCCGGCCGGCATCCGGGCGGCGGCCTCGCATACCGGGGCCCTGGCGGGCGAGGATTTCGCCTTCGACGCGGCCATACGCCGCGCCGGCATGTTGCGCGTGGACACCCTGCAAGACCTCTTCATCGCCGCACAGACGCTGGCGCGTTTTCGCGACAACCACAGCCGCGAGCTGATGGTGGTGACCAATGGCGGCGGCGCTGGCGTGATGGTGGCCGACGCGGCCTCCGCCATGGGCGTGCCGCTGGCGCGGCCGGGTCCGGCGCTGATGCAGCGACTCAACGCCGTGCTGCCCGCCAACTGGTCGCATGGCAACCCCATCGACATCATTGGCGACGCGCCGGCGCAGCGCTATGTGGAAACGCTCAAGGCCCTGTTTGACGCCCCTGAAGCTGGCGCCGTGCTGTTCGTGCATGCACCAACGGCCATCGTGCCCAGCGAGGCCATCGCCCGGGCCTGCGCCCCGCTGATGGCAGAACACAGCGGCCGTGTGCTGAGCTGCTGGATGGGCGGCCACAGCGCCGCGCCGGCGCGACGTGCCTTCGAGGCGGCCGGCATCGCCGGGTACGAGACACCCGAGGAAGCCGTGCGGGCCTTCTCGCTGATGCAGACCTATCGGCGCAATCAGGCCGCGCTGCGCCAGACCCCCAGCGCCAGCACGCAGGCAGAGCCGGACCGCGCCAAGGCGCACGCCATCATCGACACGGGCATTGCAGCGGGCCGGGAGTGGCTGGATGAGGTCGATGCGAAGGCATTGCTGGCCAGCTACGGCATTCCCGTGGTGCCCACATTGCGCGTCGGCGCATCGCCACAGGCTGCCGTCGATGCGGCTCGCCAGATTGGCGGGCCGGTGGTGCTGAAGGTGGTGTCCGCCGCTATCCTGCACAAGTCGGATGCCGGCGGCGTGCGCCTGGACCTGCGCGACGAGGACGCCGTGCGGGCGGCGGCGCGGGACATGCTGGCTCAGCTGCAGGCCACGCGCCCCGCAGCCCCCATCGAGGGTTTCAGCGTGCAGGCCATGGTGCAGCGGCCCCATGCCCAGGAACTGATCGTGGGCGCCCATGTCGACGCCATCTTCGGCCCGGTGCTGCTGTTCGGCCAGGGCGGCATCGCTGCGGAAGTGCTGGGCGACCGCGCCGTGGCGCTGCCGCCGCTGAACCGCACGCTGGCTCGCGATCTGGTGGACCGCACGCGCGTGGCACGCTTGCTGGCGGGCTACCGCGATCGGCCACCGGCGCAACTCAATGCGCTGTGCGACACGCTGATCGCGGTCGGGCAGATGCTGGCCGACCTGCCCGAAATGGCCGAGCTGGACATCAACCCGCTGCTGGCCGACGAGCACGGCGTTGTCGCGCTGGACGCGCGCGTGCGCCTGTCCTCTTCGGCGCCCTCGGGGATGGCGCGTTTTGCAGTGCGCCCCTACCCAGCCGAACTGGTCCGCACGCTGCACTGGCGAGGCAACACCCTGGTCATGCGCCCGATCCGGCCCGAAGACGAGGCCCTGCACCGCGAATTCCTGGAGGCCTGCAGCCCTGAAGACCTGCGCATGCGTTTCTTCCAGGCGCCGCACGCCTTGACCCACGACGATCTGGCCCGCATGACGCAGATCGACTACGAGCGCGAGATGGCCTTGCTCATCGTCGACGAGCAGGCACCGGGCTGCCCGACCACGCTGGCCGTGGGTCGCCTCGTGCGCGACCCCGACAACGTCGATGCTGAGTTCGCCCTGCTGGTGCGCAGCGACCTCAAGGGCCAGGGCCTTGGCCGATTGCTGATGCAGGCCTTGCTGGACTATGCGGCGTCGCGCGGCACCCAGCGCCTGGTCGGCCATGTCTTGCGCGAGAACCGCGCCATGCTGAACCTGCTCAAGCCCATGGGCTTCGACATCCAGGCGGACGGCATGCAGCCGCCCGAAGTCTTCGTCGCGAGCCGCGCGGTAGGCTGACCGCGCGCTTCAGTCGGCGCGCTCGCCGGCCTTGCGCATGCGCGCCAGCCACTTGGCAACGCCGGCTTCCTCCAACCCCTCCACGCCGCCGATCAAGGTCTCGCTCACGGGCGCGAAGCCGACGAATCCGAGGATGTTGCGCTCCAGCGATTTCACGCTGTGTGMCCGGAAGTACCAGCGGTAGACCAGCGCCGGCATGCCCATGGTCACGACGACGCGGGCCGAGCGCCCCTTCAGCAATTTGGTGCCCAGCGATTCCTGGCCGGCCTTGCCGACCGCGAAACCGGGGCGCGCCACCTGTTCGAGAAAGGCCTTGAGCAGCGCCGGCATGTCGCCCAGCCACAGCGGGAAGAACAGCACGACGTGATCGGCCCACTCGATGTCGGCCTGCGCAGGCCGCAGCGCGGGCGGCACCGGCCCCTCCTCCCACTCCTGCTTGCTGCGCAGCAGCGGGAAGTCGAGCTGGGCGACGTCGATGCGGCGAACCTCATGCCCGGCCCGGCCGGCACCTTCTGCGTAGGCATCCGCAAGCGCGTGGCACAGGTGGCTGCCATTGCCGTCGGGATGGCCAAGGATCAACAGGACATGGCGCGCTTGGGGAGTCATGGCCCCAAGGTAGCCCGACAGCCGGCCCCGACCATTGCGCTGGATCAATCCAGCTCGCGGGTCGGGCTGCTGCCTTCACGGCACGCTGAGCACCAGCGCCGCCTGAAGAATGGCGCGGCGCCTGACGGCGGGCGCCGCGTCGATGCCAACGGAATCAACCAGCGCTGCCGTCGGATGGTCCTGGGTCGCCAGCCCGGCGAAGACGGGAATGGTGGTGCTGCTTGCGATCTGCCCGACCAGTGTGGCCGGCAGGTGCTGGCATTCGACGGCGTCGTAAAGCCTGGCCAGCACCCGCGCGGTGGTGGCGATCTGCTGTGCGCTGCTGTCCTCGTCGAGCCCCAGGTGGACATATGACACATGCGCACCCAGCGCCGTGGCGGCATGGACGAATTCGCCTTCACTCTCCTCGCCCGGCCGGGGCGACACGAGTGCCAGCTTCTTGCCTTGCAGCAGCTTCAGTGCGCCGTTGCCGAGCTTGGAGAGCGCTTGCGCCTGCAGCACCAGGGCGGCTGCATCTTCGGGGTTGGAGAAGTCGGCGCTCGTGACGCCTTGACGAGGTTTTGCAGACATTGGCCGCCAGCGTAGCGACGCGACATGCGCGGGCATTGACGCAGGTCAACGCCGCTGGATCCGGCCTGGTGTTGCGAAGCTCCGTCACCGTCTGTTCACCGAGTGTTACGCAGTGCGACCGACTGGTGCCGCCCGTTGGCATCGCATTGGCGGGCGCTACCTAGCATCCATCGCATCAATCAGCCCTCACCGGAGCCCCAGATGCACACCACCCCGCACAGCGCCATCCAGCGCCCAGACGCCCCGGCCTTTCCTGCCCCCGACGGGTCGAGCACGCGGACGGCTGCGTCGACCGGGCAACGCATCACCGATGACCTGGCGCTGCTGCAAGCCACACTGAAGCCCACGCGGCGCATCGTGCACGCTGGCGACGTGCTCTACCGCAACGGCGAGCGTTTCGAGCATCTGTACGTGCTGAACTCGGGCTGCTTCAAGCTGCTCAGCGTCTCCGAGGGCGGCCACGAGCAGGTGGTGGGCCTGAAGTTCCGCGGCGACTGGCTGGGCTTCGGCGGCATCGCCAAAGGCAGCTTTGCCTGCGACGCCGTCGCGATGGACACGGCGGAGGTCTGGTCGCTGCGCTACGACGCCTTGCTGCGGGCCTGTGCCGAACAGCCGCGCCTCATGGCCCTGCTGCATCAGGCCATGAGCAGCGAAATCATGCGCGATCGCGAGGCCAAGACGGCGCTTTGCACCCTCCCGGCAGACGCCCGGGTCGCCACCTTCCTGCACGACTGGGCCGACTCCCTGTTCGTACGCGGCCTGCGCACCGACCAGATCAGCCTGCGCCTGACCCGCGCCGAGATCGGCAACTACCTCGGCCTGACGCTGGAGACGGTCAGCCGCGTGCTGTCAAAGCTGGCCCGGGCCCGGTTGATCGCCTTCAACGAAAAAAGCCGTCGCGACATCTGCATCCCCGACTTCCATGCCCTGGTCGCCTTCACCAGTCGCCGTCCGGCGACAGCCGGTCTTCACTGAGCGACACGCCCTTCGAAGGCGACGCGGCGATCCAGGGAGACACCATGAATGCACAGCATCAAGATCCAAGCGCAACTTCTCTGAACCCAGCGGCCGAAGGCGGGCCCCCCAACCATGATGCGACGTCACTGCGTCGCCTGCTGCCGGGAACCCCGAAGCAGATCGCGGCCGCATACGCCGCCTTCGGCCTGGCATGGATCATCCTGTCCGACAGGCTGCTGCAGTTCGTGGCCCCCGACGTCGCGACCCTGTCGGCCGTCAGCCAGGGCAAGGGTCTGGCCTTCGTGCTGGCGACCAGTGGCCTGATCTACTTCGTGGCGGCGCGTGGTCGCCGTACCAACCGAGGTGCGGTGCACCCGACCGGCTCAGGCAACCTGCTGTGGGTGTTCGCGCTGCTGTCGGCGACCGTGGTCCTGGCCAGCCTGGTCAGCTATGCGAGTTCGACCCACAAGTCCCATGAGCAGCAGTTGGACCATCTGCGCCGTGAAGCCGCGCTCAAGGCGGACATGGTCCAGGGCTGGGTCGAAAGGCGTGTCGACGAAGCCCGGCGGCTTGCCACCGACACGCAATTTCGCGCCAGCGTGCAACGCTGGCATCGCAGCCCGGATGACGCGCTGACCGCCGACATGCGCCGGCAGTTGCTGTTGCTGCTCGCCTCCTCGCGTTACACCGATGCGCTGCTGCTCGACGAGCAGGGTCAGCTGCTGCTGGCGCCGGACAGCCGCGCGCGACACCTCGACACTGCCACGTCATCTGGCGCTGGCGGGGCGATGTTGCGCGGCCTGGTGAGCAGCAGTGACTTCCAGGCTCGGGCGGGCGAACCTGGCAGCCTGCAGTTCGACCTGTTCGTGCCGCTGCCCGGCGTCGACGGCAGGCCCGAAACGGTGCTGTTGCTGCGCACCGCGCCGCGCCGCACGCTGCTGCCCCAGTTGCTGTCGCGCTCGGTCATCGACACAACCGAGACGCTCTTCTTCCGCCCCGCCAGCCAAGGCCTGCTGGCCATCGGCGTCAACGGCTCGGACATGCCGCTGGCACAACCACCGGATGCGTCCGGTGCCTCACTGGCCACCTTGTCCAGCAGCCCGTCCCTGGCCGGCACGGTGCTGGACGGCCTGGAGCATGACGACGAGGCCAAGGCCGCCGTGGCCGCAGCGGTCCGCGGTTCGGCCTGGTATGTCGCGATGCAGGCACCTCGCAGCCTGCTGCAGGGCGATACCGTGTCCGGCGCGGCAACGCTGGCCATCGTCAACATCCTGGCCGTGCTGGCCGCCGGGGCGGTCATCTACGGCGCCATGAAGCGGCGCGAACTGCAGGCGGCTTCGCGCATGGCGGTGGCCAGCCAGGACAAGGAGCGCGCCTGGAAGATCGCCGAAGCCATCGCCAACTCCTCGACCGATGCCATCTTCGCCAAGGACCTGCAGGGCCGCTACCTGTTCGTGAACCGCGAGCTCTGCAAGTCGCTGGGACGCACCCCTGAGCAATTGATCGGTCTGGACTCCACGGAGCTGTTTCCACCCGATCAAGTACGCCGCCTGCTCGAAGACGACGCCGCCGTGCTGCGCGCGGACAAGCCCGTCTGCGTCGAAACGCGGCTGACGATGGCCGATGGCGAGAGGGTCTATGCCTGCAGCAAGGGCCGGCTCGTGGACGACGAGGGGCGCACCATCGGCGTCTACGGCATCTCCAGCGACATCACGGAGCGGCGCGACCTGCAGCAGCGCATGCGCCAGTGGGCCACCGTCTTCGAGGACATCCGCGACGGCGTCGTCATCACCGATTCACAGGGCCACATCCAGTTGGTCAACCGCGCATTCACGGCCATCACGGGCTACGCCATGAACGAGGCCGTCGGCGCCAGCATGCAGCTGCTGCACTCCGGCCGGCATGACAAGACGTTCTACGAGGACATGTGGGCGTCGCTGAGCCAGACCGGCCATTGGCAGGGCGAGATCTGGAACCGCCGCAAGAACGGCGAGATCTACCCCGAATGGCTGACCATCAGCGCCGTGCGCGAGGACGACGGACCGGTGACTCACTACGTGGGCGTGTTCACCGACATCAGCCGCCTCAAGGACAGCGAGGCCCAGGCCGACTGGCTCGTCCACCACGACCCCCTGACACGCCTGCCCAACCGCATGCTGCTGCAAAGTCACCTCGAGCAGGTACTGAGCAAGGCGCGCCGCCACGAGAGCCGGGCCGTCGTGATGGTCCTCGACCTCGACGGCTTCAAGACGGTCAATGACAGCCTGGGCCATCCCGCCGGCGATGAACTGCTGGTCTGCATTGCCGACCGGCTGAAGACCCGCCTGCGCCAGACGGACTTCCTCGGTCGGCTCGGTGGCGACGAATTCCTTGTCATCCTGGATGGGGGACCCGGTGCTGGCTGCATCGCCACGCTGGCCGGCGACCTGCTGGCCGCGGTCTCGGCGCCCGTCGCGCTGTCCTGCGGCCAGGACGCCTATCTGACAGCCAGCATCGGCATCAGCACCTTCCCCGACGACGGCAGCTCCTCGGCCGTGGAACTGCTGCGGGATGCCGACGCCGCCATGTACCGCGCCAAGGACATGGGCCGCAACCGCTTCTGCTTCTACACCGATGACATGAACGGCAAGGCCATGGCCAAGCTGGACCTGGAGGCCGCGCTGAGCCGCGCCATCGAGCGCAACGAGCTGCTGCTGCACTACCAGCCCAAGGTCGACGCCAACAGCGGCGAGACCATTGCGGCCGAAGCGCTGCTGCGCTGGAACCGGACCGGCGTCGGCCTCGTTTCCCCGGGCGAGTTCATTCCGCTGGCCGAACACAGCAGCCTCATCCTCGCCATTGGCGCCTGGGTCATCGACACGGCATGCCGCCAGATCCGGACGTGGATGAACGCCGGACTGCCGGTGGTGCCCATCGCCGTCAACGTGGCCGCGCGCCAATTCACCGCTGGGGACCTGGACGCCGTCGTGGCCTGGGCCCTGGAGCAGCACCAGGTTCCCGCGCGCTACCTTGAACTGGAGCTGACCGAGGGCATGCTCATCAGCAACCCGCAAGCCGGAACGCAGATGCTGCAGCGGCTGCGGGACCTGGGCGTCAAGGTGTCGCTGGACGACTTCGGCACCGGCTATTCCAGCCTGGCCTATCTGCAGCAGCTCCCGATCGACGCGCTGAAGATCGACCAGTCCTTCGTGCGCCGCATTGGCGAGGCGCCGGACGGCGAGGCCCTCGTCGACGCCGTCATCGGGCTGGCGCATCGCCTGCGGTTGCGCGTCGTCGCCGAGGGCGTGGAGACGCCCGCCCAGCGCGACCACCTGCTTCGCCAGGGCTGCGACGAGATGCAGGGCTACCACTTCGGCCGGCCCGACACGCCTGAGGCGCTGCAGCGAAGGCTGGTCGCCGAGGCGGATTTGGCGCTTGCTTCCTGAACCACACCCCACCCTCTTTCACCAGTACCGCCGCGCATCGCGGCAGGGAGACCTCCATGCGTAGCAACTTGCCAGTCACCGATCGCGAATACCCGGTCCCGGCCGACCGCAACCTCGTCTCGACCACTGATCTGAAGGGCCGCATCCTGCATTGCAACGCGGCCTTCGTGGACGTCAGCGGCTATTCGCGCGACGAGTTGCTCGGCCAGCCCCACAACATGATCCGGCACCCCGACATGCCGCCCGAGGCCTTCCGCGACCTCTGGGCCACGATCTCCGCCGGCCAGCCCTGGTCCGGGCTGGTGAAGAACCGCCGCAAGGATGGCGACCACTACTGGGTGCTGGCCAACGTCACGCCGCTGGTCGAGAACGGCCAGCCCATCGCCTTCCTGTCGGTGCGGTCTGCCCCCAGCCGCGCCCAGATCGATGCGGCCGAGCAGCTCTATGCGCAGATGCGCGACGAGCAGCAAGCCGGCGAGCTGGTCCACACCCTGCACCGTGGCCAGGTGCAGCGCCGCGGCTTGCTGGGGCGCATCAGTCGCGCTCTGGCCTCACAGCCCTGGCTGGGCCTGGCGCCCAGCTATCTTGCCGTGGGCGCGCTGGGCGTGGCACTGGCTGGCCAGGGCCCCTGGATTGCAGCCTGCGCCGTCTTCCTTGCCGCTTCTGCCGCGGCGGCCCTGGCGCAGCAGAGGCGGAACCGCGGCCTCATTCACGTCGAGCGCTATGCCAATCAGCTCGCCGCTGGCGACCTCAGCCACAACCTGCAGCCCAGCGGGGATCGCCTGAGCCGAGGGCTGGAGCAAGCCCTGGCTCAACTGGCGGTCAACATGCGCTCGCTGGTCTCCGACACGCGCGCCGAGCTGGACCAGATGAACCGCGTCAGCCGCGAGATCGCCCAGGGCAACCGCGACCTGGCCCAGCGCACCGAGTCGCAGGCCGCCAGCCTGGAGGAAGCCGCGGCCAGCATGGAGCAGATCACGGCCACGGTCCGCCAGAGCACCGACACCACCCACCTGGCCAGCGGCGTGGCGGAAGACCTCAGCGGCGTCTCCCGCCGCAGCGCGCAGGTCGTCCACTCGGTCACCGAGACCATGGGGGGCATTGCGCGCTCGTCGCACAAGATCGCCGACATCATCCAGGTCATCGACAGCATCGCCTTCCAGACCAACATCCTGGCCCTCAATGCCGCCGTCGAATCGGCCCGCGCGGGCGAGCATGGCCGCGGCTTCGCAGTGGTGGCCACCGAAGTGCGCGCGCTGGCGCAGCGCAGCTCCACGGCAGCCCGCGAGATCAAGCAGCTCATCCAGGCCTCCACCGAGCAGGTGCAGGCGGCCGAACGACAGACGGACAGCGCGCGCTCGAGCATTGACACGACACTGAAGGCGGTGGAGAACTTCACCACCCTGATCGGCGACATCGACCGCGGCGCCCAGGAGCAGTTGCTGGGCATCTCGCAGATGCACGAAGTCATCCAGCAGATGGACGGCTTCACCCAGCAGAACGCGAGCCTGGTGGAACAGCTCGCCGGCTCGGCCCAGCAGGTTCTGGCCCAGTCCGAAGAGGTGAGCGCCGCACTGCGCCTGTTCCGGCTGGACCGGAGCCCCACCGCGCGCATCCAGCCCGACGCCGTCGGCCTGAGGCGCGCTGCCCGGCTGGGTGCGGCTTAACCGACCAGGGCGCGGGCGATGGCCTGCGCCAGTTCGGACCGCGAGTAGGGCTTGGGCAGCAGCTCCCAACCCGGCGGCGAGTCGCGATCGGCGTCCAGCAGTTCTGCCGAGAAGCCCGACATCAGCAGAATGGACAGCTGCGGCAGCCTCTGCTGCGCCAACCGCGCCAGTTCCGTGCCGCGCATGCCCGCGCCCAGCGCGATGTCGGTCAACAGCAGCTCGAAGGGCGCCTCGGGCGTCAACAGCAGCAAGGCCTGCTCGGCGCTGGCGCAGACCGTGATCTCGCAACCCAGCGCATCGAGGAAGCGCTTCGCCACCGAACGCACTTCGGCATCGTCCTCGACCATCAGCACCTTCAGGCCCGGGGGGATGGCGTCGCTACCCTCAGCGGGTTCGTCGGCAGACAGGTGCTCGTCCCAGGGCCGAGGCAGGTAGAGCGAGACCGTCGTGCCGACACCGGGCGCCGAGTCGATCGCCACCGCGCCGCGAGACTGCTTGACGAAGCCATAGACGGTGCTGAGGCCCAGGCCTGTGCCCCGCCCGGCCTGCTTGGTCGTGAAGAAGGGCTCGAACGCTCTTTCCTTCACCTCTTCGGGCATGCCGGAGCCGGTGTCCGAGATGGCGAGGCGCACGAAGCGCTCGTCCTGGGCGCTGACATCGTCGATCTCTCGCCTCACATCAGGCGGCAGGCTGCCCACCAGGCCGGCGCTGAAGCGCAGTGAGCCTCCGTCGGGCATCGCATCGCGGGCGTTGATGGCAATGTTCAGCAGGGCCGACTCCAGTTGCCCGGGGTCGGCCAGCACGGCCGGGCAGCCCTGGGCGATGTCGACCTCGATGGCGATGCGCTGGTCGAGCGTGCGGCGCAGCATGTCCGACAACGACAGCAGCATGGCTCCCACATCGACGGCATCGGGTTGCAGCACCTGGCGGCGCGAGAACGCCAGCAGCTTGCCCGTCAGCTCCGCGCCGCGCTTGGACGCACGCGTGGCCGCGCCCACGAGCTGCAGGGCCAACTCCTCGCCCGACAGCGCCGGCAACTCCTCCAGCACCTGCAGATTGCCCTGGATGACGGTGAGCAGGTTGTTGAAGTCGTGCGCGATGCCACCCGTGAGTTGGCCCACGCTCTCCAGGCGCTGGGCGTGGTTGAGGGCCTCCTCGCTCTGGGCGCGCTGCAGGCAGGTGGCCAGCAGATTGGCCAGCGCCTGCAGGAAACGCTGTTCATCGTCGCCAAATCGCTTCAGCTGCCGGGAGCGCACCTTCAGGGCACCGATGGCGCGTCCACGATCCAGCAAAGGCACCGCCAATGCGCTGACCAGCCCGGCTTCGAGATAAGCCGGCGGAACCGCAAAGCGCTGTTCATCGCGAAAGTCCTCGACCACGACCGATCGGCCCTGGGCCAGCACGAAGCCCAACGGGGTGTCGCTGCGGTTGGGCACGATGGCGCCGAGCGATTCACCGGCGATCAATCCCACCCCGCCGGCAACGCGAAACTCGAGCCGGCTGCTTTCCAGCAGCAGGACGAGGGCCATCTCGACCTCCAGCGCTTCGGCAGCGATGGCGGGCACCTGCTGCAGCAAGGCCTGCGGATCACGGCCATCGGCGGCCAGGCGGCCCAGCTGCGCGAGATGCTCGCTGTAGCGCGCCCGCTGCAAGGCCTGCTTGACACGCGGATAGCCGCCAATGTCGCGGATGGCCGCCACCACGAACGGCAGGCCATGGTCCTGCAGCGGGCTCAGGGCGATCTCCACCATGACCTCGCTGCCGTCGCGCCGCTTGGCCACCAGCTCCATCTGCGTGCCCATGGGTCGGGAACGCGGCGCGTGCGCGTAGGCATGGCGGTAGGACGCATGGCGCGGCCGGATGCTGTCGGGCACCAGCTCGTCCACGCTCAGGCCGACGAGTTCCTCCGTGGCGTAGCCCAGCAGCGTGGTCGCGGCAGGGTTGGCCCGCACGATGCGGCCAGCCGCGTCCACGAGCAGCAGCGCGTCGGGATAGGCCGAAAAAAGCGATCGGTAGACCGTCAGGTCGTCGACGGCCTGCGCCGGCTCAGGCGGTACACCGGGCGGCTGTGCGGCGTCCATCTATCGGACCGGTTCGACCGGCGGCACGAAGATGTAGCCGGCTCCGCGCACCGACTTGATGATCTGGGGATTCTCCGCGTCGGCCTCCAGCTTCTTGCGCAGCCGCCCGACCTGCACGTCGATGGTCCGGTCGAAGGGTGCGGCATCACGGCCACGGGTCCGCTCCAGCAGGAAGTCGCGCGACAGCACGCGGCCGGCATGCTGCACCAGCGTGGCCAGCAGCTCGAACTCGCCGGTCGTGAGCCGCACCTCTGCGCCGCCGGGAGCGTCCAGGCGGCGGGCGGCCAGGTCGAGGCGCCAGCCCAGGAAGGCCAGGACGGCGCCGCCCGTCGGCGCAGGCGGCGGCACCGGCGCATTCGCTGCGCCCGGCACGGTCGGTTCGATGCGACGCAACACGGCCTTGATGCGTGCGACCAGCTCGCGCAAGTCGAAGGGCTTGGTGACGTAGTCATCGGCGCCGACTTCCAGGCCAACGATCTTGTCGACCGAGTCGCCACGGCCCGTGATGATGACCAGACCGCAGCGCCAGCGCTCGCGCAGCTGCCGGGCAATCGCGAAACCGTCCTCGCCAGGCAGGCCCAGGTCCAGCAGCACCAGCAGGGGTGCGTCGCTGACCATCAGCTCCATGAGCGGCCGCCCGGAATGCAGCTGCGTGACGCGAAAGCCGTGTCCGGCCAGGTAGTGGGCGAGCAGCTCCGTGATGGCAGCTTCGTCATCGACAACAGCAATGTGCTGGGGAGTCACGGGGTCGGCGCAGCTGGGAAGTTATGGCGACGCAGCATTCTGTCACCGATCCTTCACCGGCAAAGTCCGGCGGCAAGCCTTCGGAAAGCCATAGTGCCGGCACTCAGTAGGTCGTGTGCAACTGCGAGTCACCGTGGTCCGCTGCGGCAGGAAGATGCTGAACGTGGCCCCGCCGCCAGGGCGGTTCTCAGCCGTGATGCGGCCGCCATGGATCTCGACGATCTTGCGGGAGATCGCCAGTCCCAGCCCCGTGCCGCCCGACCCGTCCTTGGTATGGCTCGACTGCACGAAGGCCTCGAAGATCGATCGAGCTCGGTCGGTGGAATGCCGGGTCCTCGATCCGCGACGCTCATCACGATCTCATACTGGGCATTGCCCAAGCACTCGACGCGCAGACGGTCGTCGTCAACATCGCCGGCCGCACTGTCGGCCTCGTGGTTGACGCCGTATCCGAGGTCTTGGCGCTCAACCCGGGTCAAGTTCAGCCGCGTCCGGCGCTGGGGGGCGGTGGCGCCCCAGCAGATCGTTGAAGCAGGTCTTTGACCCAGAATGAAAAATGCCTCAGACCCGTGAAGATCTGAGGCATTCTCAACCTACCGATAGACCGATCCACAGGATCGATCTTTAAATCTGGTAGGCGCGATTGGATTCGAACCAACGACCCCCACCATGTCAAGGTGGTGCTCTAACCAACTGAGCTACGCGCCTAAAGAGCTGCGCACTATAGCATGGATTTTTGAGCCCAGTCCAGACTCACTTGCGGCGCGCCGAGCGGACGCCCGGGATGGCGCAGAGTTCGCGCAGCACCTTGGCCAGCTTGGAGGCATCGGACAGCTCCAGCGTGAAGCTCATCCAGGCCGTGTCGCCGCCCCCCGCTCGTGGTTTGGCCGCGCCGGGCTTCATCGACTGCGTGTTCACGGCGACGACGTTCATCTTCTCCTTCGCAAACACTTCCAGCACGTCACGCAGCAGGCCCTGGCGGTCGCCGGCTTCGACGAGCACATCGACCGGATAGACCGGTGCGCCCTTGCCTGCCGCGTCACCGCCGCCCCACTCCACCGCAATGACGCGCTCCGGTGAGCGCCGCTGCATCTCGGCGAGGTTGCTGCAGTCGGTACGGTGGATGGCCACGCCCTTGCCGCGCGTGACGAAGCCGGAGATGGCGTCGGGCGGCGCGGGCCGGCAGCAGCGCGACAGTGTCGTCAGCAGCGAGTCGATGCCCACCACCAGCACGCCGCCCCGGTTGCCGCTGGCGCTGCGCGTATGCCGCTGCGCCAGCAGTTCGTCCTCGTCGGGGACCGGCTCGGGCGGGCGCAGCAGCAGTTCGATATTGCGCAGCGAGTACTCGTCCTTGCCGACGACTTCGAACAGCGCATCGGCGCCCTTGAAGCCCAGGCGCGCGGCCAGCTCGTCGAGCTTGAGCGCCGTCTTGCCCTCGCGCTGCAGCAGCTTCTCGACCAGTTCGCGGCCCTTGGCGATGGTCTGGGTCTGTTGCAGCGCGTTGAACCAGGCGCGCACCTTGGCGCGCGAGCGCTGGCTCTGCAGATAGCCCAGCTCGGGGTTGAGCCAATCCAGCGAGGGGCCGCCTTCCTTGGTCGCGATGATCTCGACCGTCTGGCCACTGTGCAGCGGTGTGTTCAGCGGCAGCATCTGGCCATCGATGCGCGCACCGCGGCAGCGGTGGCCGAGGTCGGTGTGCACCGTGTAGGCGAAGTCCACCGGCGTCGCGCCCGCCGTCAGCTCGACGACGGTCGCCTGGGGCGTGAAGACATAGATGCGGTCATCGAAAGCCGGGCCACCTTCGGCGCCTTCCAGGGTATCGCGCTCCCAGGCCAGCAGCTGGTTCAGCACGGCCTTGCGGGCCCGGGCCACCTGCTCCTCGAACTCCCCGGCTGCGCTGACCCCGGCGTAGCCGCGCGCACCGGCTTCCTTGTAGGCCCAATGCGCGGCCACGCCATGCTCGGCGTGCTCATGCATCTCGCGCGTGCGGATCTGAACCTCCATCGCGCGGCCATCAGGCCCCAGCACGACGGTGTGCAGCGACTGGTAGCCATTGGGCTTGGGCTTGGCGATGTAGTCGTCGAACTCGCCCGGCACCGGCGTGAAGACCTCGTGCAGCCGCGCCAGGGCCGCATAGCAGTCCGCCACGCTGGCGACGATGACGCGCAGCGCGCGCAGGTCGAAGACGCGGTCCAGGGACAAGTCCTTGCCCTGCATCTTCTTGTGGATGCTGTAGAGATGCTTGGGGCGGCCCTGCACCTCGGCGGCGAGGCCCTGGCCGTAGAGGTCGGCCTGCAGGGCCGCACGCGCGGCCTCGACGCGCTGCTCGCGCTCCACGCGGGTCTCGTGCAGCCCCCTGGCCAGGGCCTTGTAGGCCTCGGGCTCGCGAAAGCGAAACGCCAGGTCCTCCAGTTCCCACTTGATCTGCCAGATGCCCAGGCGGTTGGCCAGCGGCGCGAACACGGACTGCGACTCGGCCGCCAGCTCCTGCGGGCAAGGCGTCTTGCTGGCGGCATACCAGCGCAGCGTCTGCAGCCGCGAGGCCAGGCGCAGCAGCACGACGCGCAGGTCCTTGGAGAAGGCCAGCAGCATCTTGCGCACACGCTCGGTCTGCTCAGCGCGCTGCTCCGACTTCTTGTCGCTCGACACCTTGGCGTCGCGCGTGGCGCGCTGCAACTGCACAAGGCGGCGCGTGTGCGTGACCAGGCTGACATAGCTGTCGCCAAAGGCCTTGGTGACGACCTCCTCGGGCTTGCTCAGGAAATCGGCCGCGTAGACCAGATAGGCCGCGGCCTGCAGCTCCCGCGCGCTGCCCACCGCATGCAGGATGGCGGCCACGCCGTCGGCGTGTGACAGCGCGTTCTCGCCGGTATCGAGCAGCTCGGCGGCCAGCAGGGGCTCGGCAAAGGCGCGGGCGCGCACGACCTCGGCATTGGAATGTTCGGCGCCCGCATCCAGCAGCGCGACGATGGGCGCCGTCGCGGCGCCCTCGGGCATCAAGCCAGTCTTCATGAACTCAGGAAATCTCTCACGATGGCGATCTGGTCGGCGTGGATCAGCGTCGGCGCGTGGCCGATGCCGGGCAGCTCGACAAGACGGGCGCTGGGCCCGCGCTGCGTCATGGCGCGCGCCGTCTCGGCGCTGAGCAGGTCGGAATCGGCGCCGCGGATCAGCAGCGTCGGGCAGCGCAGCTGGTCATAGGCCGCCCAGAGCGCGGCTTCGCCGGCGGCGACCAGTTCGGGTGTCACCGCCGAGAAGGGCAAGGCAATGGCCGGGTCGTAGTGCGACCTCCATTCGCTGCCTTCCTGGCGGAACAGCGGCTCGGACAGGCCCAGCCACTCCTCGTCGGTGTGAGGGCCGAAGCCCTCGGAGATGCTGCGCAGATAGGCCGCGCCCTCTTCCAGCGATTTGAAGCGGCTCGCCTTGCCCAGATAGCTGCCGATGCGCTGCAAGGCCTCGATGCGGATGGCCGGACCCACGTCGTTGAGCACCAGGCGGCGGATGGGGCTGGCCACGCCATCGGGTCGCGGCAGCGAGGCCAGGCCCAGGCCGATCAGGCCGCCCATGGACGTGCCGACCCAGTCGACCTGATCGGCGTCCAGCCGCGCCAGCAGTGCCACCATGTCGGAGACATAGCTCGGAATCTGATAGCCCGCCGGCTGGCGCAGCCAGTCCGAACGGCCACGGCCGACGACATCAGGGCAGATGACGCGGTAGCGCTCGCTCATCACTCGGGCCAGCGCATCGAAGTCCCGCCCCTGGCGCGACAGGCCGTGCACGCAGACCAGCACCGGCGCGTCGACGCTCGGGCCGGCCCACTCCCAATAAGCCATGCGGTGCAGGCCGGTACTGTCCAGGCAATTGACGAAGCGCAGTCGGGGCTGGGTCATGATGCAATCCTTTGAGTCATCCTAGCAACCAAGAAGGACCCTCCATGTTGAAAGGCAAGACCGCCCTCGTCACGGGCTCCACCAGCGGCATCGGCCTCGGTATCGCCCTGGCGCTGGCCCGGCAGGGCGCCAATCTGATCCTGAACGGCTTCGGCGACGTGGCAGGCCCCAAGGCCGAAGTGGCGGCGCTGGGCGTCAAGGTGGGCTACCACGGCGCCGACATGAGCAAGCCCGACGACATCGCCGCCATGGTGGCCTATGCCGACGCCGAGTTCGGCGGCATCGACATCCTCGTCAACAACGCCGGCATCCAGCATGTGGCGCCGGTGCAGGATTTCCCGGTCGAGAAGTGGGACGCCATCATCGCCATCAACCTCACCTCGGCCTTCCACACGACGCGCCTGGCCCTGCCCGGCATGCTGAAGAAGAACTGGGGCCGCATCGTCAACATCGCGTCCGCCCACGGCCTGGTGGCGTCGGCGCAGAAGTCGGCCTATGTGGCGGCCAAGCACGGCCTCGTCGGCTTCACCAAGAGCATCGCGCTGGAGACGGCGACGACGCCCGTCACCGTCAACGCCGTCTGCCCCGGCTGGGTGCTGACGCCGCTGGTGCAGAAGCAGGTCGATGCGCTGGCCGCCAAGGACGGCGTGGACAACGAGGAGGCCAAGCGCCGCCTGCTGGCCGAGAAGCAGCCCTCGCTGCAGTTCACGACGCCGGAGGAACTCGGCGCCCTGACCGTCTTCCTGTGCTCGGACGCCGCCATCAACGTGCGCGGCCAGGCCTGGGCCATGGACGGCGGCTGGACGGCAGTTTGACTATTTGGTGAGTTGCACCGAGCCGCTGACGTTGACCGTCACGGTCGCCTTGCCGGCTTCGGTCGGCAGGGCCTCGTCGGCGCCGGCCACGCTCATGCGCATGGCCTTCATCATCATGGGCCGCGGTGCGGCCTCGTCGCTGTTGACGCTGACCTCACCCACCACATAGCCGCCGTAGCCGAACTGGCGCGCATAGTCCGCCGCCTTGGCGCGGTAGCGCGCGATGGCCTGGGCCGTGATGTCGCCTTCGACCTTCTCGCGCGCCTCGCGCGACAGGCTGTAGCCGACGCGGGCGATGCTCAGCGTGTTGATGCGGCCGGCCAACTGGGCGATGGCGGCACTGTCGCGCCCCTCCACCAGCAGCTCGGCACTGCCCTGCCAGCCATTGATCTTGCCGGTCTTGGGGTCGTTGCGCGGGTAGAGCGAGAAACCGCCGGTCTGCACGTCCACCTGGCCCGGCTTGGCGACCTTGCGCGCCTCGGCCAGCGCGGCGTCCAGGGCCTGCTTCAGTGCGGTCTGCACGGTCGCCGCATCGGGCCCCTCGCGCGTGGTCGAGAAGCTGATGCCCAGCACATCGCGCGTCACGTCGGCACTCGCGCTGGCGGTCAGGCTCAGGCGCTCGCGCGGCGGCCCGTCAGCGGCCGCATGGGCCGACAGCGCCAGGGCCAAAGTGGAAAGAACCAGGACTTCGCGCATGGGGAACTCTCTTTGCAAGGAGGGAAAGCCCAGATTACCCCGGCCACTTGGCAACGAGCTGTAACTGCTGCGTGATGTCCTACAAAGCGGGGTTTCAAAACCTGCTCACAATGTCGCTGTTACAAATTCAGGAACCGCGATGAACAGCAGCGCGACACCCCGCCCCAACCGTATCCTTGTCGTCGACGACGACGCCCGCATCCGCGATCTCCTGCGCCGCTACCTGACCCAGGAAGGCTTTGAAGTGCTGCTGGCCGAAGACAGCCGCGCGCTGAACAAGCAGCTGACCCGCGAGACCGTCGACCTCATCGTGCTGGACCTGATGCTGCCCGGCGAAGACGGCCTGACCATCTGCCGCCGCCTGCGCGCCGCCAACGACCAGACGCCCATCATCATGCTGACGGCCAAGGTCGAGGACGTTGACCGCATCGTCGGCCTGGAGGTGGGTGCCGACGACTACCTTGCCAAGCCCTTCAACCCGCGCGAACTGCTGGCCCGCATCAACGCCGTGCTGCGCCGCCGCCCGCCGCCGGAAGCCCCGGGTGCACCGTCCAAGGAGCCGATGACGGTCAGCTTCGGGCCCTTCGAGTTCGACCTCGCGCTGCGCCGCCTGACCAAGAACGGCGAGCAGCTGCCGCTGACGACCGGCGAGTTTTCCATGCTCAAGACCCTGGTGCGCCACCCGCGCCAGCCGCTGTCGCGCGACAAGCTCGCCCAGCTGGCCCGCGGCCGCGAGTTCGAGCCCTTCGACCGCAGCCTGGATGTGCAGATCTCGCGCCTGCGCAAGATGCTGGAAGCCGACCCGGCCCAGCCGCGCTATATCCAGACCGTTTGGGGTGTCGGCTACGTCTTTGTGCCTGACGAAAATAGCTGATGATCCTGGGGACGGGTCGCCTGAGCGCAGCGGCTCTGTCCCCCACCGGTTTCCTTATTAGCGGGACGGACCGCCCGAGCACCAGCGAGTAGTTCTGTCCCCAACCGACTAGAAGGCATGGCCCGCCCTCACCTCGCGCTCAATCTCTTCTGGCGCACCTTCGCCTGGCTGGCCCTGCTGCTGGCCGGCGCGGTGCTGGCCTGGCAGTACACCTTCAAGCTGCTGGAGGCGCAGCCGCGGGCGCTGGAGTCGGCCGAGCAACTGGCCGGCCTCGTCAAGCTCAGCCGCATCGCGCTGGAGCACACCGACCCCATCAACCGCGTCGCCGTCATCAGCTCGATGTCGCGCGGCGACACGGTGCAGGTGCGCGTGGCCGAAACCAGCGACCGTTGGCTGCCCTATGACACCAGCCCCTTCGCCAAGCAGCTCGCCGCCGAGCTGCGCAGCACGCTGGGCCCCGACACCGTCATCGCCCGCAGCGTCAACGACGTCTCGGGCCTGTGGGTGCGCTATGTCGTCGGCGAGGACGCCTTCTGGCTGCGCACCAGCGGCACGCCGCTGTCCATCTCGCTGACCAGCAACTGGTGGTGGGTGGTCATCGCGCTGCTGGCCACCGTCGTCGGCTCGGCGCTGATCGCCCGCCTCATCAACCAACCGTTGCGTGAGCTGGCCGAGGCGGCTGGCCGCATCCGCGAAGGCGAGTACGACTCGCGCCTGGACGAGACGACGATGACCAGCGAGATCCGCGAGGTCAACATGGGCTTCAACCGCATGGCCCGAGAGCTGGCCAAGCTGGAGGAAGACCGCGCCGTCATGCTGGCCGGCATCTCCCACGACCTGCGCACGCCGCTGGCGCGCCTGCGTCTGGAGACGGAGATGAGCGTCAATGACGAGCAGGCGCGTCACTTCATGGCGCAGGACATCGACCAGCTCGACGCCATCATCAGCAAGTTCATGGACTACGCGCGGCCCAACGAGACGCAGTTGCGCGAGGCCCGCCTCACCGAAATCGTCGAGCGCGAGGTGCAGGGCTTCCGCGACCCCGACCAGATCCGCTTCCGCGTGCAGGTCAGCGAAGCCCTCAAGGTCTTCGTCGACGACACCGAGCTCGGCCGCGTGCTGCTCAATCTGTTCGAGAACGCACGCCGCTACGGCCATGCGGAAGGCGAGCCCGCGCGTGTGGACGTGAGCGCGACCCGTCAAGGCTCCTGGGTCGAGGTGCGCGTGCGCGACCATGGCCCCGGCGTGCCGCCCGACCGCCTGCAGCGCCTCACCGTGCCCTTCTACCGCGGCGATGCCGCGCGCACGGCGGCCAGCGGCGCCGGCCTGGGCCTGGCCATCGTCGAGAAGTCGGTGCAGCGCCTGGGCGGCACGCTGTCCATCAGCAATGCGCAGGGCGGCGGCCTGATCACCGTGCTGAAGTTGCAGGCGGCCTGAGCTAACCTGGGGCACCTCCACCGCCAGGACTCCACCGGCTGTCGCCATGCGCCCACCTCGCCGATTCGCGTGGCTCCTGCTGTTGTTCCTGCTGCCGCCCCTCGCGGGCGCAGAAACCCTGGACATCCTGGTCTACGCGAATGCCGGCGTGTTCGAGGCATCGCCGGGCGAAGGACCAGGCGGCCCGGGAGGCGCCATGCTGGAGCGCATGCAGGCGCTCAGCGGCGTCACGCTGCGCCAGCAGGTCCTTCCCATCAGCCGCGCCATGCTGCTCGCCGAGCAGAAGCCTGGCCACTGCGTCGTTGCCCTGGCGCGCACGCCGGAGCGCGAGGCACGCTACCTGTGGGCAGGGCCCTGGGCACGCGGCGCGATGGCGATCTACGGTCGCGGTGACGAGACACGGCATGTCGACGGCCCACAGGACCTGCGCGGCCGCAGCCTCGTCGTGCTGCGCGACTCGGCACCCGCGGCCTGGCTCAAGGAACAAGGCCTGGCGGCCGAAGAGGTCAAGGACAACAGCACCGCGCTGCGCATGCTGCAGGCCCGGCGCGTGGACTACTGGCTGGCCAATGAGGTTGCCGGGCATTTCGTCATCCGGGCCGGCGGCGGCATGGCGCCTCGCGTGCTGCACAGCTTCGGCCGCATCGATCTCTACTTCGCCTGCCACCCCGCCAGCGACCCCGCCGCGATCGGTGCATTGGATCTCGCCATCGCCCAGCTGCGCCGCACGGGCGAACTRGCCGAATTCGGCCTGCGCTGATTCAGGCTGACGCGGCCAGGAGGCAGACCGCCCGCGCCTCGATCGCACGCCCTTCGCCCACCGGCCCCATCTTCTCGGCGGTCTTGGCCTTCACATTGACCTGGCCGACGTCCACGCCCAGCACCTCGGCGAGCCGCGCGCGCATCGCCGGGATGTGAGGGGCCATCTTGGGCGCCTGGGCGACGATGGTCGTGTCCACGTTGACGAGCTGCCAGCCCGCCTCGCGCACGCGGCGGTAGGCCTCGGCCAGCAGCACCATCGAATCCGCGCCCTTGAACTCGGCGGCCGTGTCGGGAAACAACTTGCCGATATCACCCAGTGCCGCGGCACCGAGCAGCGCATCGGTCATCGCATGGGCGAGCGCGTCGGCGTCCGAGTGGCCCAGCAGGCCATGCGTGTGCGGGATGGTGATGCCGCCGAGGATGAGAGGGCGGCCGGTGACGAGCTGGTGGGTATCCCAGCCCTCGCCGATGCGCAGGGAGGTCAAGGCGTTCATGAGGGCATTGTCGGGGAGACAGGCGCGCGGCCACGAGATACGCTGCGCGCGACTTCAGGGAGGGGAATGAGATTCGGTTCACGTCTGCTGCCGGTGCTGCTGGCGCTGCTCTTTGGCCCGGCCCAGGCACAGCAGCTTCAGCTGCTGGTCTTTCCCAACCCCGGCCTGTTCGACGTCGCCGCTGACGGCACGGTCAGCGGACCAGGCGCCGAGCTGCTCGCCAAGCTGGGCCGGGCCAGCGGCCTGCAGCTGGGCATCCTGGCCATGCCGATCCCGCGTGCGCTGGCGACCGCCGGCTCAACGCCCGGCAGCTGCGCGGTGGGGCTGACCCGCACGCCCGAGCGCGAGGCAGCCTTCCATTGGRCCGGCCCGCTGGCCAGTGGCGCCCTGGTCGTCTACGCGCGCGCCAACGAAACCCAGGCCCTGCAAGGCCCGCTGGACCTGCGCGGCCACGGCGTCGTCGTGCAGCGCGAATCCGCCGCCGCCACCTGGCTGCGCGAACAGGGCATCCCGGCCCAGGAGACCAACAATTCGGTGTCGGCCCTGCGCATGTTGCAGGCGCGGCGCGTGGACTTCTGGGTCGCCCACGAACTCGCCGCCGAACCCGTGATCCGCGCCGAGGGCGGTGCGCCGGTCGAGAACCACCTGACGCTGCGCCGCGTGGACGCCTATGTGGCCTGCCACCTGGCCACGCCGCTGGAGCCGGTCGACAAGCTGCGCCAGGCCATCCAGAAACTGCGCCGCCAGGGCGAGCTGGCGGAGTTCGGCCTGCGCTGACGCTGCTATGGTGCGGGCCGCCATGAAACGCCTGCTCCTCCTCTGCTGCCTGATCGCCGGCTCCGTGCTGGCCGCCGAACCTCCTGCCGCCCAGCGCCCCAAGATCGGCCTCGTCCTGTCCGGCGGCGGTGCCCGCGGTCTGGCCCATATCGGCGTGCTGCGCGTGCTGGAAGAGATGCAGGTGCCGGTGGACCTCATCGTCGGCACCAGCATGGGCGCCGTCGTCGGCGGGGCCTATGCCTCGGGCCGCAGCCTGGACGAACTCGAAACCCTGGTGAAGGGCGCGAACTGGAACGCCATCCTGGCCGACCGGCCCGCGCGCGAGCGCCTGTCCATACGCCGCCGCGAGGATGACGAGCGCCTGCCCTCGCGCATCGAGTTCGGCTTTACGCCGCAGCGCGGCGCCATGCTGCCCGGTGGCGCTGCCGCCAATGGTCAGCTGGAGGCGACGCTGTCCTCCCTGCTGCCGGCCACGCGCACCGACGACCCGCTGCGCAAGCTGCCCATCCCTTTTCGCGCCGTCGCCACCGACCTGCTTTCCGGCGCCATGCTGGACCAGGCCGACACGCCGCTGTTCGAGGCCCTGCGCGCCTCCATGGCCGTGCCGGGCGTGTTCGCACCGCTGCGCGTCAACGGCCGGCCGCTGGTGGATGGCGGCCTGGTGCGCAACCTGCCCGTCGACTTGGCGCGCGCCCTGGGTGCCGACATCGTCATCGCGGTGAACGTCGGCACGCCGCTGCTGGAGGAGCGCGAGATCACCAGCGCCGTCATGGTGGCCAACCAGATGCTGCAGATCCTGACCGAGCAGAACGTGCAGCGCTCGCTGCGCGAACTCACGGCCAGTGACATCGTCATCGACCCCGACCTGGCCGGCATGGGCTTCATGGACTTCTACCGCGCCGACGAGGCCATGGCCACCGGCCGGCGCGCAGCCCTGGCGGCCGGCGAGCGCCTGGCGGCGCTGGCCGCGCCCGCCGCCCAGGCCGCGCTGCAGGCG
>NZ_JBFUFR010000056.1:0-35168 GCF_056403315.1 Roseateles sp. P2_H4
CTCGCGCACTTCCATTTCGACCAGCTCGAGCAGCTCGGCGTCGTCGACCATGTCGCACTTGTTCAGGAAGACGATGATGAACTTCACGCCGACCTGGCGAGCCAGCAGGATGTGCTCGCGGGTCTGGGGCATCGGGCCGTCAGCGGCCGAGCACACCAGGATCGCGCCGTCCATCTGGGCGGCACCGGTGATCATGTTCTTGACGTAGTCGGCGTGGCCGGGGCAGTCAACGTGCGCGTAGTGGCGGTTGGCCGTCTCGTACTCGACGTGCGCGGTGTTGATCGTGATGCCGCGGGCCTTTTCTTCCGGCGCTGCGTCGATCTGGTCGTAGGCCTTGGCCTCGCCGCCGAACTTCTTGGACAGCACCGTTGCGATCGCCGCGGTCAGCGTCGTCTTGCCGTGGTCGACGTGACCAATCGTGCCCACGTTCACGTGAGGCTTCGTACGTTCAAACTTGCCTTTTGCCATCTTGCGCTCCTGAGGCGAACCCGTTGGGACGAGTAGAAGAAAAAGAGAAATTGGTGGTGCCCTTGACGCGGATCGAACGCGTGACCTCTCCCTTACCAAGGGAGTGCTCTACCACTGAGCCACAAGGGCATCGGCACGGGTTTGAAGCCATGGGATTGGCCGGCAAACCGGTGTCGACGCTGGCCGACCAAGCCGCTCTCGATGGAGCGGGAAACGGGAATCGAACCCGTGTCATTAGCTTGGAAGGCTAAGGTTCTACCATTGAACTACTCCCGCCCTGGGAGCCAACAAGCCCTGCCTCGACTGCAAAGTCTTGGTGGAGGAGGCTGGATTCGAACCAGCGTACGCTATGCGGGCAGATTTACAGTCTGCTGCCTTTAACCACTCGGCCACCCCTCCTGAGGCAAGCCCGCAACTATAGCACAGGGCAAAGGGGGCGCAACAGAGCCTCACCAACAAGAACAAAACAGGTGAGAGGACGGATCTTCATTCCGGCCCGCAACGAAGGCCGATGCGGGCCCTGCGCCACGACGCCTGTCGACACCACCACCCCACGCAGTCACTCGGCACCGCCGCGCAAGGCGGTTAGCGCGGCACGCGCTTGCCAACAAGACAAGACGCCACCCGCAGTGGGTAGGCGACCAATTCAGGACCAGATCCAGGCCAGTCCACTACCAGCCGCACGCCTCGCTTCGACCAAGTCGGCGATCAGCGCAAGCCCGTCGTCGCCGAAGCGCAACAGTTCTCTACGCGACAACATACCAATGAAATACCAATAGCCAGCCGCAAACGGCGCCTCCACAGGTGGGGCCACCCCATGGATAGAGGCCTTTGCCGCCACCACTCGGGAAACTCCCCAGTAAAAATTGGTAGCAAAGTGGCGTTATCAATCGTTACAGTGGCATGGCACTGGTTGGAATGCGCTTTTGAGGGCAGACAAGGCGCCAACCGGACCGTAGGTGGTATGCAACGCACCCGAAGCAGTCACCGCCGCCCCAATTCATTGGCCACAACGAGGAACAAACCATGAAGGTCAAGCAGACCCCCATCTCGCAGGCGGTTTTCATCGCGCTGCTCGGCGCCAGCGGTGCCGCCATGGCGCAGCAAGCGCCGGCCCCTCAGCAACTCGATACGGTCACCATCACCGGCATCCGGGCATCGCAGGAAAAGTCGCTGAGCGTCAAGCGCAACGCCGATGCCCACATCGACGTCATCTCGGCCGAAGACATCGGCAAGATGCCTGACAAGAACGTGGCCGACTCGCTGGCCCGCGTGCCCGGCGTCACCATCCTGAACAGCCCGGCCGGCGGCTCCGGCGGCTTCGACGAGCGCGATCGCGTCGGCATCCGCGGCACCAATCCCAGCCTGACGCAAACCCTGGTCGACGGTCACGGCCTCGCCAACGGCGACTGGTTCGTGCTGGACCAGACCGGCGCCGGCGTCGGTCGCAGCGTCAGCTACTCGCTGATTCCTTCCGAGCTGGTTAGCCGTGTCGAAGTGCGCAAGAGCTCCGAAGCCTCCCTGGTGGAAGGCGGCACGGCCGGCTCGGTGAACATCATCACGCGCAAGCCGCTGGACTTTTCCAAGGCGCTCACTTTCGAAGCCGGCATCGGCGCCGTGTACGCCGATCTGGCGAAAAAGACCGACCCGCAACTCAACGCCATCCTGAATTGGAAGAACGAATCCAAGACCTTCGGCATCCTGGTGCAGGCCTTCTCCGAAAAGCGCAGCCTGCGCCGTGACGGTGTGGAGACCCTGGGCTTCATCAACAAGCTGGACGCCAACAACGCGCCCGCCCTGGTCGCCGCCCATCCCGAGCTGAACGGCGTCTACACGCCCGACCTGATCGGCGCCGCCTACTTCACCCAGGAGCGCGAGCGCAAGGGTGGCCTGGTGCGCGCGCAGTTCAAGCCCACCAAGGACGTGGACCTCGTGCTGACGGGCTTCTCGTCCAAGATGGACGCGGACAACTACAACCGCAACTACCTGATGGCCCCCCGCGCTGGCCTGATCAACAGCGCCACCATCTCCGACTACGCGATCGCCACCGACAACAACGGCAACAAGACTCTGACGAAGGCCACCTTCAACTGGGCGACGCCTTCGACGGCCGGCTACTACGACATGATCTCGCGCAAGGCCGCCGCCGAGACCAGCTTCTTCAGCCTCGACGGCTCGGTCCGCGTCAATGACTCGCTCACGCTGACCGCCAATGCCGGCTCGTCCAAGGGCAAGGGCCAGACCGTCAGCCAGGACGTCGTCGAGCCGCACATCGCCACGACGCGCGCCAGCTACCAGCTCAACGGCAACGACACGGCCCCCTCCTTCAGCTTCACCAACCCCACCGTCGGCTTTGACTGGATCTTCGGCGCCCAGCACGTCATCGTGCACGACAAGGAAGATTGGGCCCAGGTGGACGGCGAGTACATGCTGGATGCCGGCATCTTGAAGAGCCTGAAGTTCGGCGTCCGCGGCGCCCAGCACAAGCGCTACACCGACGCGACCCTGAACCAGGGCCCGGGCTGCGCCACCGGCACGCCGTATCGCGTCGGCCCGTGGGACTGGAGCAAGCCCAGCGCCTGCGCCGACGCCAATGGCAACGATGCGCCCCAGCTGTCGCCCTACACCCTGCCCGCCTTCAGCCAGTCCTACCCGGGCAACTACGGCAGCGGCCTGGGAAGCGGCTTCCCGACCAATCTGACCTATATCTCGGCCGAGGCCCTGGCCGAGTACAACAGCCGCGTCACCAACCGCGATCCGATCGCCCGCCGCTCGCCCTTCGACGGCGGCGAGTACAACGTGAAGGAAACCACCACGGCAGCCTACGCCCAGGCCAACCTCGAAGGCAGCAACTGGAGCGGCAACGTCGGCCTGCGCGTGGTTCGCACCAAGCAGTCCTCGGGCGCCTTCCGCAACAGCCTGCCCACCGACAAGGTGGACGTGGCCTCCGCATTCGGCAACTTCACCGCGACTTCGTCGGACGTCAGGTACACCGATCTGCTGCCCAGCGCCAGCATTCGCATCGACCTGACCAAGGACATCGTGGCCCGCCTGGCCGCCAGCCGCACGCTGACCCGCGCCGACTACACGGCCCTGTCCGCGTTCACGTCGCTCAGCACGACCGGCATGTTCCTGGACAACAACGCCATCGGCGGCGGCACGGCCGGCAATGCCGCGCTGAAGCCTGTCCGCTCGAACAACGTCGACGCCAACGTCGAGTGGTATTTCGCGCCGCGCTCCTTCGTGTCGGCAGGTGCCTTCTACATGCAGATGGGCACCTACATCACGAACGGCACGTTCACCGGCACCTACCCGGTGCTGCTGGGCAACACCAACCAGCAAGGTGGCGCGCAGCAGCTCGTGAACCGCCAGTTCGTCATCACCGGCCTGACCAACAAGAAGGCCACGGTCAAGGGTCTGGAGTTCGCGGGTGAAATGCCCGTCGCCGGCAACTTCGGCGTCAGTGCGAACTACACCTACGCCGATGGTTCGGACTCGAGCGGCCACGTGCTGCGCGGCAACACGAAGAACTCGTTCACCGTGGGTGGCTTCTTCGAGAACGACCACTTCTCGGCCCGCGTGAACTACAGCTTCACGGACGACATCTTCATCGGCCAGGACCGCGGCACGGACTATTTCCAGAAAGGCACAGGTGTGCTGTCGGCCTCGGTGAACTACAAGATCACCGACAACTTCGAGATCAACCTGAAGGGGCAGAACCTGAATGATCCGAAGCTGAAGTACTACGCCTCCGACATCCAGCCGCGTGCCATCTACAAGAACGGCCGCCAGTTCTACCTGACCGCCAACGTCAAGTTCTGATCACGGCCTGCACTGCTGGAACCCACGGGTTCCGGCAGGCGCCGCAGCTGAACACAATCAAAGGGGAGCGTGGAGATCACGCTCCCCTTTTTTCATACCCGATTGCCCATGCGCGATACCGCCACCCTCATAGACCAGTACATCGCCGCGCGTCCGCTGGGCGGCAGCACGGATGCGCCGCCACCCGTGAAGCACATCTGCGTCGTCGGCGGCGGCTCGGCCGGCTGGATGACGGCGCTGATGCTGGCCACGACAGCCTATGGCCCGCGCCTGAAGGTCACCGTGCTGGAGAGCCCCCAGGTCGGCATCATCGGCGTCGGCGAGGGCTCGACGCCCTGGCTGCGGCGCTTCTTCGAGATCCTGGGCATCGAGGAGTCGGAGTGGATGCCGGCGTGCAATGCCACCTACAAGAGCGGCATCACCTTCGATGGCTGGTCGACCAAGCCCGGCTTCGAGCGCTACTTCCACCCCTTCGTGTCGATGCTGGACAACATGACCATGCATCCCTTCGTGGACAACGTGCATGCGCGCCTGGACGGCGCGGACGTCTACGCCCACCCGGACCGCTTCTTCGTGTCCGCGGCACTGGCGCGCCAGGCCCGCGGCCCGCGCGCCAAGGCCAACTTCCCCTTCGACGTCTGGTACGGCTATCACTTCGACGCGTCGCTGCTGGGGCAGTTCCTGGGCCGCAAGGCCAAGGAGCGCGGCGTGCACCACCTGGAGCGCCACATCACCGAGGTGCAACTCGACGAGCGCGGCGACATCGGCGGCCTGCTGCTCGACGACGGCGAGACGCTGGCGGCCGACTTCTTCGTCGATTGCAGCGGCTTTGCGTCGCTGATGATCGGCAAGGCCCTGCAGACGCCCTTCATCGGCTTCGGCGAGAACCTCTTCAACGACGCCGCCGTCGCCATGCCGACGCCACTCGAAGGCCCCATCGAATCGCAGACCGTGTCCACGGCCCTGCGCCATGGCTGGGCCTGGAAGATCCCCCTCACCCAGCGCCAGGGCAACGGCTATGTCTACAGCAGCGCCCACTGCTCGGCGGACGAGGCCGAGACCGAGCTGCGCAAGCACCTGGGGATGCTCGATTCGGACACCCCGGCCCGCCACCTCAAGATGCGCGTGGGCCGCATGGCCAAGGTCTGGAACCGCAACTGCGTGGCCATCGGCCTGTCGCAAGGCTTCATCGAACCCCTAGAAGCCACGGCCCTGCTGTTCGTGCAGGTGACAGCGTCCATGCTGGTGGAAGTGCTGGAGAAGGGCGACCTCGGCAGCTCGGCGCAGGAGCAGTTCAACGCCGCCATGCACAAGCGCTTCGACAACACCCGCGACTACATCGTGGCGCACTACAAGACCAACTCGCGCACCGACACCGACTACTGGCGCGAGAACGCCGAGAACATGCATCTGTCGGACGCGCTGCAAGGCGTGCTGATGACGTGGATGTCGCGCAAGCCGCTGGTGGCCGCCCTCAAGACGGGCCGCTTCGGTGGCGGCTATCCCACCGTGTCCTGGTATGCGCTGCTGGCCGGCATGGGCATCTTCCCCGACCCACAGGACCTGCAGCCGCCCAGCGCTCAACAGGCGCGCCACAACCTGGGCGCGGTCGACGATTTCATCGCCCGCAGCGTCACCAACTTCCCCGACCACCGCGAGCTGCTGGCCGACATCCCGCCCGGTCAGGGCGACAAGGCCATGCAGATCTACACCTGGTAAATGTCCGCCCCTCGGCCGATGGGTACATCGGCCGATCCCCCGCGGGGATGGCCGCTCGCTTGGGGCGGCCCGGCGCAGCGCGGCTCAGGGCTTCAACCGATCCAGGATGTCCTTGCGCACGGCGGCATCGCCGGCGGCGTCGATGTCGCCGAACAGATGGCGCTGCCCCGCGGGGATGTGCGCCAGCCCTTCGCCGCGCGCACCGAACACATAGTGCGCGAACAGCGCGCGCCAGCCCTCGCGCTCGCCGTCGGGCAGATGCCTCAGCGCCAGCATGGCCAGGCGCAGCGCGGCCAGGTGCAGGTCATCCGGCCGCTGCGGCGCGGCCAGCGGCCGCCACCAGTAGTTCATCAGGATGTTCAGATGCGGCGCCAGCGCCTCGACCTGGTGGAACCACAGTGGCGGCATATAGATCGCATCGCCCGGCTCCAGTTCGGCCACCACGGCCTGCTCTAGCGCTTCGGCCACAAGCGGGAACTGCTCAGGATCGGCCCGGTGCAGATCCGGCACGACCGACATCGGCGCCGGCGTGGGCGCGTAGTCCGGCGGGCCCAGGTAGAGCAGCGGCGCGCATTGCGGCGGCAGCAGCGTGAAGCGGCGCCGCCCCGCGGCCACGCAGGCGATGTTGTGGGAATCGTCGAAATGCGCCGGCACGGTGGCGCGGTTGCCGATCCAGATGCGCGGCGCTATCGAGGCGTCCAGCAGCGGCAGCACATTGGCCCGCTCCAGGCCCGGCAAGGCGGCCGACACGAGCGCACTCTGCGCGGCCAGGCTGGGCGGCTCGGGGAAATGGCTGTAGCGCCAGAGCTGCTCGAACAGGGCGGCGTAGGGCCGCTTGTCGAGCATGAAGTTGAAGCCGTCCAGGCCCGGCTTGTAGGCAAAGGCGCGCGTGGGCTCGGGCCGGGCGAGCACGGCGTCCACCAACTCGCCCTGGTCGAAACCCATCAGGTATTGCAGGCAGGGCTCCAGGCCCGCACGCCCCTGGGCCACCAGCGGCCAGTGCTGCACGGCGCCGCGCATCACCACCGGCTCATAGGCGTTCAGCACCTCACGCTCGAAGCGCTCGCGCGTGACGCCGTCCAGTTCCTTCATCGGTTGCATGGGCATCCGTTCAAGGTCGCCGCGCCAGCACGCCGCGCCAGGCCTCGGGAATGTGGGCGGCGGGCTCCTGCTCGCGCTGCACCACGTAGTGCTCGAACAGCGCCGCCCAGGCATCGCGCTGCGCCGCCGGCAGCGCGTTCAGCACCTGGATGGCCTGCAGCAGCGCGTGGGCGGGCGCCGGCAGGTCCTTGGCGCCAGAGAGACCGACAACGGGCCACCAGTAGTTGATGAGCAGGTTCACCTTCTCCAGCGCCTCGACCTGGTGGTACCACAGCGGCGGGATGTAGAGGGCGTCGCCCGGCTCCAGGTCGGCCACCCAGCCTGAGGCCAGCGCCTCGCCATAGCGCGGATAGCGCGCCAGATCCGGCGCCTTGGGATGCACGACCGAGATCGGCGCACCCGACGGCGTGTGCTCCAGCGGCCCGATATAGAGATTGCCGACCTGCGCCGGCGCGAACAGCGTGAAGCGACGGCGCCCGGCGGCGACGCAGGCCAGGTTGTACGGGTGGTCATGGTGCGCCGGCACCGTCAGCGCATTGCCCAGCCAGAAGTTGGGCACGACGCCAGGCAAGGCCCGCAGCACGTTCTCGTCGAGGAAGCCTGGAATGACGTCGCCGACCTTGGCGCATTGGGCGGCGATGGCCGGCACGTTGTCGAGCGGCAGATAGGCCGCCAGATTGGCCATGAATTCGGCCAGGCTCATGCGCGCCTTGACGAAGGCGAAGTCGGTGAGCGTCTCGTTGTAGCCCATGACGCCGCGCGCCGCCGCGCGCGTCTTGGTGGCCATCACCTCGACGCCGCGGTCGAAGCGGGCGAGGTAGTCGCAGATGCCCAGTGCGCTGTCGCGCCCGGCCTGCACGGCCGCCCAGTGGCCCACCAGCCCCTTCAGCAGCACCGGTTCGGCGCGCTGCTCCAGGCGGTTCTTGAGTTGCGGATCGTCGACCGCCGTCCAGCTTTCAACCGGCTTCATATCGCTTGGGAGTCACCGCTCATCCGGGGTCAGGGCATCGCGTCCAGGGCTTGCCATTGTCCTGGCTCGCCGCCGCGGCCAAGCCTCCGGCAAACCCTGCATCCGGACAAGTCCAATTGCCGACCAGTTCATCCACCGCAGCAGCAAGTCGCTTCCGCCGGCAAGTTTTTCGTCGTCATCGAGCAACAGGATTTCAGGCACCAATCAGATACCAGTCACCCACCGTCGCGAGGGCAATCAACAGCGAAACAGCCTCGTTTTCATAGAGCATGACCTAAGCCACCCGGGAAACTACTCGGACCAAATTGGTAGCAAAGTGGCGTTATCGATCGCTATAGTGGCCTTGCACTGGTTGCACGCATTGAGAACAAAACAGGGGCGGCAACCGGACTCAAGGTGGTATGCATGGCCCCAGGCAGCCACCCGCCCATCCGAACCAACGGCCACTACGAGGATCAGTTCATGAAGGTCAAACCGACCCCCATCGCGGCAGCCGCCGCCCTGACATTGCTCAGCATGTCGCTCGCCGCCCAGGCACAAGAAGCGGCTGGACCTGCACCGGCCCAGCTCGAGCAGGTGGTCATCACCGGCATCCGCGCCTCGCTGCAGACCGCCGCCACGATCAAGAAGAACGCCAGTGCGGTCGTCGATGCCGTCTCCGCCGAAGACGTGGGCAAGCTGCCCGACTCCGATGTCGGCCAGGCCCTGGGCCGCATCCCGGGCGTGTCCGTCGGCCGCGCCTTCGGCCAGGGCGCTTCGGTGTCCATCCGCGGCTCCGACCCGCAGATGACCTACACGACGCTGAACGGCCAGACCGTCGCGTCCACGGGCTGGTATGACCAGCTCGACATCGACCGCTCCTTCAACTATTCGCTGCTGCCCTCCGAGCTGATCGGCGGCATGGAGGTCTACAAGTCCTCCCAGGCCGACCTGACCGAAGGCGGCATCGGTGGCACGGTCATCGTCAAGACCCGCAAGCCCCTGGACATGCCGGCCAACAGCGGCTTCGTCAGCGTCAAGTACGGCAAGGGCACCATCAGCGACCCCGAAAAGGAAGTCTCGGGCCTGTACAGCTGGAAGAACGAGGCCAAGAGCTTCGGCGTGCTGGCGGCCGCGGCTCATTCCGAAGGCGCCTACATCCGCCGCGGCGTCGAGGCCGACAACCGCTGGTCGGGCGACGTGGCGCCCACCGCCTTCGTGCAGGACCGCAAGCGCGACGCCATCAACCTGACGCTGCAGGCCAAGCCGGTGCAGGGCCTGGACCTCGGCCTGAACCTGCTCAAGCTCAAGCTGATTGGCGACAACAGCAACAGCAGCGACTACATCTTCCAGGATCCGAACTGCGACAAGCGCAACACCGACGTGAAGTCGGCCTGGAACCCGACCGGCATGTGCGTGCACAGCACCACGACCGCCGCCAACCCGCTGCCGACGCAGTTCTTCCAGGTCTGGGCCCGCCAGGCGCAGATGACGTCCGACAGCGTCACGTTTGACGGCCATTACAAGCTCGACGGCGCCAAGTTCGACCTCGTCGCCGGCAGCACCAAGGCCAAGGGCGGCACCTCGCTGACGGCCAACTTCCAGTCCGGCAACTGGGACGCCGGCTTCGCGCGACCCAATTGGCAAGGCACCATCGACGCGACCGGCCACCAGATCGTCATCAGCCCGACGTCCAGCCAGTCCTTCACCGCGGCGCAACTGCCCTCGCAGCTGGGCCCCCAGACCTGGGCCACCTCGCAAGGCCCGAACAAGGACCAGGAGAAGTACGCCCAGCTCGACGCCACCATCGACCTGAACTGGGGCGCCATCAACACCTTCAAGACCGGTGTCCGCTTTGCCGACCACACCTTCGAGAAGCGCGCCTACCGTCCGGTCTGGGCCAGCACCATCGCCTCGAGCGCGACCAGCGGCCTGTTCGACGGCACCGTCGGCGTGGCCAGCTGGAGCATCCCGCGTCCCAACATCGACGCCATGGTGGCCGGCACGCTGAAGAACATCAACGGCTGGAACGAAGACCGCTCCGCCTTCAGCGAGCTCAACGAGAAGAACCAGGCCCTGTACGGCATGTTCGACTTCGAGGCCGGCAACCTGCGCGGCAACTTCGGTCTGCGCTACATCTCCACCGACGTGAAGAGCACCGGCTACAAGTTCGACGGCACGCCGCTCGCCGCTGGCGACTACGCCGGCAACGAGAACTGGGGCAAGACCTACGACGTCAAGAAGTCCAAGTACAACGACGTGCTGCCCAGCGTCAACCTGGCCTTCGACCTGCAGAAGGACCTGGTGCTGCGCGCCGCCGCGTCGCAAGCCATCACCCGGCCGAACTTCGCCAACATGTTCGGCGTGACGGTGTCCGGCTACAACGACGACCGCGTCGGCAACGAGACCTGGACCGTCGGCAGCGTCGAGCTCAAGCCCATGAAGTCAAGCCAGGTCGACCTGAGCCTGGAGTACTACTACGGCAAGGGCAATGTGCTGTCGGCCACCTTCTTCAACAAGGACATCTCGAACTTCATCACGACCAACGTGCTGCAGAACCAGAAGATCGGCCTGGTGGACCCGTTCAGCAAGGTGGACAACTGGACGGTGCAGAACTTCGTCAACGCCGGCGGTGGCCGCCTGCGCGGCATCGAGCTGCAGGCCAACCATGCCTTCAGCAGCGGCCTGGGCTTCGTGGCGAACTACACCTTCACCGAAGGCACGGCGCCCAAGGAGAGCTTCGCCGACCAGCTGGGCCTGTTCACGCAGTCGTCCAAGCACAACGTGAACCTGGTGGGCTACTACGAGACGGCCGACTACTTCGGCCGCCTGGCCTACAACTGGCGCTCCAAGTACATCATTCGCGAGAACGCCTACTGGTATGGCAACCGCATGCATGCCAACACCGGCACGCTGGACGCGAGCTTCGGCTGGAACATCAGCAAGTGGCTGAAGCTGAGCTTCGACGCCGTGAACCTGACCAAGCAGGACGACATCCAGTACGGCGTCATGTCGACCAGCCTGCCGGCCGATGGCCTGCACAAGGATCCGCTGAAGGCAGGCTATCCGGCCTGGTCCTTCAAGGGTGAGACGACCTACAAGATCGGCCTGACGGCCAAGTTCTGACCCGCGACCTCTTGTCTCCTTTCCAGCCCGGCATCTGCCGGGCTTTTTTTTGGCGATGCAAAGCAAAACGCGCGGCCTGGCCGCGCGTTCAACCAGGGTTCGGGAGCCTAGAAGTCGTAGAAGGAATTGAGCGTCAGCCGCCCCGTGCGCGGGTCGGCGTTGATGCTGAACTGCGGGTTGACGACGGCCGAGTGCAGCAGGCTGCCGCGGTAGACGACGAGGCGGTTGAAGCGGGCCGGCATCATGCCCAGGAACTCGAAGCCCGCATCCGAGTCGTCGAAGTAGCGCTGGGCCGGCGGGCGGGCATTGAGCTCTTCGTAATAGACGTCGAGGAAGTGCTCGCGGTTCTCGGCCGTGACCTGCTGCAGGCCCGTCGCCTTGTGGCGGTAGAAGGCCGTGCCGCCATGTTCCTCGTTGCACAGATAGAGCAGCACGGCCATGTGGTGAGGCGTGCTGGCGTCGAAATGCGGTGTGCGCTGCAAGGGCCCGAGCTCGCCGGGCGGCATCGTCGTCAGTGAGAAGGCGCATTCGGCCTTGCGCAGCGCCAGTGCTTCGGGCATGCCGAAGTTCAAGCGGATCAGCGGCTCCATCAGCGCCGTGAGCTTGGCCGAGTAGTCGGCGGGTGCCACGGCACGCACGCCCGGATAGCCCTTGCGATCGGCCACGCCGGGGTAAGGCTCGAAGCTGCTGCAGCTGGCGATGTCGACCAGGGCCTGCGGGTCTTCGAGGAAGTCGTCGATGAAGACGATGGCGTGCTCGCCGACCTGCACGGACTGAATGTCCGGCGGCATGCGGATGGCGAAGGCCTCGCTCATTGGTGCACCCTTCGGCCTGCGGCCTTGCCTGGCCGACAGTGCGGCCAGGCGTTCGCCAGGCATGGGATGCCCACTGGGCATCCTAAGTCCGGGCTCACTCCCGCCAAGCGGGAGCGAGCTAGCTTGGGGCGGCCCGGCGCGTCGCTCATGCCCGTGTGTAGGCGGCGCGCAGGCCCATCAGCCAGTCGCGGTGGCTGGGCAGCGTGCGGATGGCCTGCTGGGCCGCGCGCGTCACATGCTCGAATTGCGCCAGGCATTCACGCCGCTCGAAGTCCGAGATGGGCAACGGCCGCGTCGGAAAGCGCATGCCGTAGAGCACATAGAGGTGGTTGTCGACGTCGAAGAGGTCGAAGCGGCTGCCGAAGTCGTTCTTCTGCGGATGGCGGATGGCCCATTTGGCCAGGCGCTCGCGCAGCGCCTCCGACAGATGGGCCTCGTGCCGGTTCTCCAGCCAGAAGGCCGAGTCGCTGCGATCGGACAGGTGGTAGTGCAGCTGCACGAAGTCGATGACCCGCTCCCAGGTGAGGGTCACGGCCTCGTTGTAGCTGCGGCGCAGCGCCTGGGCGTCGTCGCGCATGCGCGGGAAGTTGCGCGACAGCAAGCTGGCGGAGAAGTCCGTCACCAGGATGGACGTCGCCTCCAGCGGCTCGACGAAACCCTGGGCCAGACCGAGGGCCACGCAGTTCTGGAACCAGAACTGCTGGCGGTAGCCGATGCGCATGGGAATCTTGCGCGGCGACAGCGTATCGGGGCTGACGCCGAGATGGCGCGCATAGCACTCGATGGCGCGCGACTCGCTCATGTGGGCGCTAGCGTACACAAAGCCCGTGCCGCGGCGGTGGGTGACGGGGATGTCCCAGATCCAGCCGGCCTCGTGCGCGACGGCCAGCGTGTAGGGCGGGATCTCGTCGTCGGGATCGGTCGGCAGCTGCTGGACCATGGCCGTGTCGGTCAGGATCTGGTGCGACTTGTCGACGAAGGGCACCTTGAGCACACGCTGGGTCAGCAGCGACGCGAAGCCGCTGCAATCCACATAGAAGTCGAAGGGGACGACTTCGCCGGAAGCCATGCGCAAGGCGGCGATGGTGCCGTCCTCGGCGCGCTCCGCGTCGACGACGGTGGCCACCCGGTATTGCACGCGAAAGCGCTGCTTCGCGTTCTCCGCCAGCAGCGCGGCAAACTTGTGGGCGTTGACGTGATAGGCGTACTCGACCTCGCCAGCGTAGGGCGGCGATGAGATGGCCTTCGGGCTGCGGCCCGCCTCGGCGACACGCGTGCTGATGGACACATCCGAGAACGGGCGCTGCGTCTGCTCCAGCCAGGCCGGCGTGATGTCCAGGCCCTCAGGGAACGGCGAGGCGAAGGGGTGGTAGTAGAAATGGTCCCTGCCATGCTTGGCCGCATCCAGCCAGCCCTGGAACTTGATGCCGTTCTTGAAGGTGGTGTCGCAGGCGACGAGCAGGTCGGCCTCGGAGATGCCGAACTTGCGCAGCGAAGTCTTGATGGCCGGCACCGTGCCCTCGCCGACGCCGATGATGGGCACGTCGGCCGACTCGATGACGGTGATCTCGACGTCGGCATCGGCGCTCAGCTCATAGCCGAGGTGGTTGGCCGCCAGCCAGCCGGCCGTGCCGCCGCCGATGATCGCGATGCGTCGCGTCTTCATGGCTTCCTAGATCTTCCAGTACAGGCGGCGCTTGTCCAAGGCCCAGACGATCAAGGCCCAGACCGCGACAAAGGCGACGGCAAAGGCAAGCGACTGCCCATACGGCCCGACCAACGGACCCAGCGGACCGAACACCGTTCGGTAGAGCGGCTCCATCCAGCCGGTGGCCACCAGCAGCACCGTGCACATCCAGGCCCCGGCATAGGCGCCGATGGCATTCAGGCCGAAGGCGCGGCCCCACGGGCGGTGACCGAGGCGGTCGATCCACTGATGCGCCGCGGCGAGGGCCACCGCGGACAGGCCGCCGGTCCACAGCACGAAGGACGGCGTCCACAGCTGCTTGTTCCAGGGCAACCAGCGCGACCACCACCAGCCGACCAGGGCCGCCGCAATGCCGGTCAGCAGCAGGCCGCGTGTCTGCTCGCGCCGCAGCAGGCCGCCGCACAGCAGACCGAAGACCGTGGTGGCCAGCGCACCCAGCGTGGACAGCAGGCCCTCGGGATCGAAAGCGATGCCGGTCGCCGCGTCCCATTCATAGGCCCAGCGGCCGAGCACGAGGGTGTCGATGCGCTGGTTCAGGCTGCCCAGCTTGTCCAGCGTCGGGCTGCCGAACAGCAGCAGCGCGCCATAGCCGATCAACAAGGTCAGCAGCAAGGCCCACTGTCCGCGCGCGCGCAGATGGAGGGCCGCCACGCCCGCGACGGCAAAGCAAACGCCAATCCGCTGCAGCACACCCAGCACCCGGAACTCAGGTTTGTGCATCAGCCACCAGGCGAGCAGATGCAGCACCAGGCCCAGGCCGAAGATGCGCAGGCCTCGCAGCACGACGGCGCTGCGCAACGGCCCGGGCGCTGCGCCCGCATCCACGCGCGGACCGAGGGCCAGCGCGGCGGACACCCCGACGATGAAGAGGAAGAAGGGAAAGATCAGGTCGGTCGGGGTGAAGCCATGCCAGTCCGCATGCTCCAGCGGCCAGTAGACATGGCCCCAGTCGCCCGGGTTGTTGACCAGCAGCATGGCCGCGACGGCCAAGCCGCGCAGCGCGTCGACCGACGCGATGCGACGCGCTGCCATCTCAATGACTCACGACGCGCCCGCGGCGCATGAATTCCGCGGGCCGAGCGCCGGGCCGCTCCCTAGCCGGCCCGCTCTGGCGATGTGCTTGCGGCTCGATGCCGCGAGCATCGCCGTCCCCTCGGGGGACCGACCAGGTGCGCCCGCGTTCAGCGGGGCGAGACTGGGCGAGGGGTAGGGCCGTCATTGCTGCATCGCGTTGAGGATCTCGCCGTTGTCCTGGCTGAGCTCCCACGCGAACACGCCGGCCAGGCCCGCCTTCTTCGCGAAAGCCACCTTGGCGCGCACCGCACGCGGATCGTCATAGCCGACGAAGCGGCCACCACCCACCATGGCCCAGGATTGGGTGCGCTTGTCGAAATGCGCCTTCATGCCCGTCAGCGAATCGATGTCCTTGAAAGGCACCGAACCGTCCTCGTTGGGCCAGGGTTTGGCATAGCTGCCATCGGCCTTCACGCCATCGAAGCCGCGGCCATACATCGCGACACCGGCCACCAGCTTGGCCGCCGGCACGCCTTCGCGCCTCAGGTTGGCGACGGACGCTTCCAGGCTGGTGTCGTCGCTGGGCTTGGCGCTGCGCAGCGCCGTGTGGTTGGCCGCCTTCTTCGTCCAGGGGCCGGCGAAGTCGTAGGTCATCATGAAGACCAGGTCCAGCGACGGCGCCGCGCGGCCCATGGCCATGCGGGCCAGCTGTTCCCGGGTGGTGGCAATCGCGGTGGTCAGCGCATAGCGCTTGCCGGCGTCGCGACCCAAGGCGTCCAGGCCCACGCGCAGGTCCTGCATCAGCAGCACATAGTTCTCGGCGTCGGCCTTGCTGCCCAGCTGCACGCCGTTGACGGCGCCATTGGAGCCGGGGTGCTCCCAGTCGATGTCCAGGCCGTCGAAGCCCGGGTGGGCGCGCAGCCAATCGACCGAGTGCTTCACGAAGGCCTGGCGGCCCGCGGCCGTGGCGGCCAGGTGGAAGAAGGGGTCGGAGCCGCCCCAGCCGCCCACCGAGGCCAGCACCTGCACCTTGGAGTCGCGGACCTTCAGACGCTGGAAGGCGGCGGAGAAGACGTCCTGGTCGGCATGCGGTGCGATGCTGAAATTGGGCTTGCCGGCACAGGCCGCGGCCTCCGTCTTGCGCTCGCCTTCGCCGCAGATCAGCAGGAAGGCGTAGAGCAGATGCGTGACGCGGCCGGGCTGCAGTTGCTCGACGACGTCGACGCCGCGCTCGGCAAGGATGTAGGTGCCGACGACGGGTTTCGTCTGCGCCTGGGCCAGGCCCGCGGCCAGCGCCAGGGCGGCGATCAGGAACTTCTTCATAGATTGCATTCGCTGGTCAGGCCGGCATCCGGCACGGTGTCGCGGTGGGCCACGCCCTGCTTGCGCAATTGAGCGGCACGGGCCTGCATGGCGGTGTGGCTCAGCGTCTTGCCGGCCTCGTGCAGCACCCAGTCGATCTCGAATTCGTAGTCGCGCGGCGCACCCGGCTTGGCGCCGTCGGACAGCCAGTGGTTGAAGCTGATCGCCATGGGCTTGCTCGGCACATTGCGGCCGCTGTGCTCGCCGATCAGGCGGCCGTTGACGTAGTGGCGGGTGCGCGTGGCCTCGACCTGCACGGTCAGCAACTGCCAGCCGTCGAAGGAACCTTGCACGATGGAGGCCTGGTTGAAGGACTSCCAGGGGTCGATRCGCACCGTATGCCAGCTGACGCCGTAGAGCCGCGTCTCGGGCTCGCCCCAGCCGCCATGCGGCAGGTATTCGAAGTCGACCTCGCTGAAGTCGGGGTCGTAGTCATGCTTCAGCGGGCCGGCCAGGAAGAAGCTCTGGATGATGGGATCCCGCGAACCGGCCGTGTCGCGAAAGCGCACGCGCGCCGTCGTCGTGCCGATGAGGAATTTGCGCGGCGCGCAGAGCTGGGCCAGCGTCGTGTTAGCGGGCGTGCCGTCGGTGGACATCTTCAGCTTCAGYAGGCCACCATCCAGCGCAAGCTGACTGGCCTTAAAACTGGCGCCCGGCAGGCCGGGGTGGCCTGTGCCCTCGCGCAGCACCCAGCCGCTGTCGCGCAGGGCGGCCAGGCTGGGCTGCGAGAAGTCGTCGAAGAACTCGCCGGCCGCAAACGCAGGTGCGGCGGCCAGCAGCAACAGCGTGACGGCCTTCACGCGGGCACCGCCTCGGGCGCCGCGCTGGCGCGCGGCATCGGCACGAACAGCAGCAGCAGCAAGGGCAGCAGGCCGCAGCCTATGGTCCAGGCAAAGAAATGCTGGTAGCCCACGCTGACCTGAATGTCGCCGCTGATGAACTTGGCGATGCTGAAGCCCAGCTGCATGACACCCGAGCCCAGGGCGTAATGCGCCGTCTGGTAGCGGCCCGGTGCCACGGCCTGCATGATGTAGAGGATCATGCCGACGAAGCCGAAGCCGTAGCCGAACATCTCGACGCCCACCGCCGCGCCGATGTGCACCATATCCTGAGGCAGCGCGCTGGCGAGGTAGTAGAAGGTCGCGTTGGGCACCATCATTGCGACGATGAGCAGGGGCATCGCCCGCTTCAATCCGAGCGCGCTGGCCAGATAGCCGCCCAGCACCGAGCCGACCAGGAAGGCCCCGGTGCCCACCAGGCCATAGACATCGGCCACCTGGCTGGTCGTCAGCCCCAGGCCGTTCTTGGCGCGCGCCTCCAGCAGGAACAGCGGGCCGATGGTCTGCACCTGACCTTCGGCGAGGCGGAAGATGATGATGAAGAGCACGGCCAGCCAGATGCCGGGCTTCCTGAAGAAGTCGATGACGACGTCCTTCAGCAACTTGGCCACGCCCGAGGCGGTCAGTTCACTGTGCTCGGTGCTCAGCGTACCGGGCAGATAGCGCGCGTTGTACGTGGCCAGCGCGGCCACCAGCACGGCCAGCATGACGAAGACGCTGCTCCACGCGTTGAACACGCCGACTTGGCCTTCGAGATAGCCCGCTACCTTGAGCAGCACACCGGTGATGAAGAAGCGCGCGCCGTTGAAGAAGGCGCCCTGCCAGCCCGCGTAGGTCGCCTGGCGCTTGTTGTCCAGCGAGGCCATGTAGAGGCCATCGCAGGCGATGTCGTGCGTGGCCGACGCGTAGGCGATCAGGAACAGCACGATGATGGCCGCGCCGAACCAGTGCGGCAGGTGCAGGGCCAGCGCCATCAGGCCCAGCCCCACCGCGCCCAGGTACTGCATCGCGACGACGATGAGCTTCTTGCTGCGCAGCAGTTCCAGGAAGGGGCTCCACACCCACTTGAAGGCCCAGGCCAGGCTCAGCACGGCCGTCCAGCGCGCGATCTGGTCGTTCTCGACGCCCAGGTTCTTGAACATCAGGCCCGCGATGAGCATGACGACGAAGAACTGCATGCCCTGCACGAAGTACAGGGTGGGCACCCAGCGCATGGGTTTCTTGGCTTGCTCCATCACTGCAGTCCTTGCGGGGCGCGGCCGGTGGCTTGAACACGGCCTTCAAGCCAGGCCTTGAGGCCGGCCAGCGCGCCGGGCGCGAAGCCCCAGGTCAGCACGGTGGGGCCGTGCACGTCGAGCGCCTGGTAGGGGTTCCACAGCGACAGGTGCAGGTCGGGCCGCCACTCGGACGCCGCCAGGCCGTAACGGGCGCGACGCGTGGAGACGAGGACGTTGACGCGGCCGTCGCGCGGCACCGTCTTCCAGTCCAGCTGGGCGATGTCGTCGACCATCTGCACCTGGGCGTCGGTGAAGGCTTCGAACAGCGCCACGGCCTGGCGGCCGGTGGGGCCGGCCTCCGAAACCATGTCGGTCGGCACGTCGCCCTGCACGATGACGCGGATGGGGGCGTTCAGCGCCGGCGGCTTCGCACCGCGCAGCGCCGTCMGGCCGGCGGCCCAGGCCTCGGYCATCAGCGCATGATCGGCGGCGCGAGCAGCACTGTCGTCCACGGCACGGGCCGGGTAAGCGGCGGCGAGGCTGTCCAGGCGCCGGTTGGCCGTTTCGCCCTGCTCGGGCGTCAGGCGGCCGCTGGCAAAGGCATCGCGCAGCGCATTGATGGCGACGAGTTGCTCGGCCAGCGAGCCCTGGGCCAGCACCATGTCCGCGCCGGCCTCGATGGCCATGACGGCGGACTTGGCGTAGCCGAAGCGCTCGGCCACGGCCTTCATCATCAGCGCGTCGGTGATGACGACGCCGTCATAGCCCCAGTCCTGGCGCAGGATGCCACCGATGAGTTGTGGCGACAGCGTGGCCGGCCGGTCGGGGTCGATCTGCGGATAGACGATGTGGGCCGTCATCATGGCCGGCGCCCGGCCCGCCAGCGCCTTGAAGGGCGCGAGCTCCAGCGCGTTCAGTTCGGCGCGCGTCTTGTCGACGGTCGGCAGCGCATGGTGGGAGTCCACATGCGTGTCGCCATGGCCGGGGAAGTGCTTGACGCAGCAGGCGACGCCCGCGCCCAGCGAACCGCGCATCCACGCGGCCGCCAAGCGGCTGACCTCGACCGGGTCGTTGGAGAAGCTGCGCTCGCCGATGACGGGATTGGCCGGGTTGTTGTTGACGTCCAGCACCGGCGCGAAGTTCCAGTTGATGCCCAGCGACTTCAGTCCCCGCGCCACCGCCGCACCCACGGCTTCGGCGCGGTCCGCGTCGCCGCTGGCGCCCAGGGCCATCGCCGAGGGCGGCTGCGGCAGGAAGGTCACGCGCACGACGGCGCCACCTTCCTGGTCGATGCCGATCAGGGCCTCGGGTCCCAGCACTTCGATGAGATCGCTCAGCAGCGCCTTGACCTCGCTCTCCGTGCCGATGTTCTTGCGGAACAGGCAGACCGAGCGGATCTTCTGCTCGCGCAGGAAGGCGGCCGTGTCCGCGTCGAGCGAGGGGCCGGGAATGTCGACCATCACGAGACGGCCAGGATCAAAGGTGGTCATGATCAATGCGTCTTGGTGACTTTGGCCAGGTTGGGCGGGACGTCGGGGTTGAAGCCGCGGGCACGCGCCAGCGCCTCGACCATGGGATAGAAGCTCTGCACGAGGGCGATGGGATCCAGGTCCTCGTTGCCCGTGGTGACCAGCGGCAGCTCGGCGCCGGGCGTGCCGATGGGCGCGGCCAGCAGCACACGGCCACCGCGGCCGCGCATTTCCTCGGCGATGGCCAGCAGGCCGGCCTGGGCCGGGCCGCGCGGCGCGAAGATCAGCAGCGGGTAGCCGTCGCGCACGAGAGCCATGGGGCCATGCTTGACCTCGGCACYCGAGAAGGCCTCGGCCTGGATGCCACAGGTTTCCTTGAGCTTGAGCGCCGCTTCCATCGCGACGGCCAGGCCCGTGCCCCGGCCGAGCACGAAGAGGCGTTCTTCGTTCTGCAGCACCGGCAGCGCCGCGCTCCAGTCCAGCTTGGCGGCCTGCTCCAGCGCGACGGGCAACACGTTCAGCGCGGCACGCAGCGCATCGTCCTGCTGCCACGCAGCGACGACGCGGGCACCGGCGACGAGCTGGGCGATATAGCTCTTGGTGGCGGCCACGCTCTTCTCGGCGCCGGCGTGCAGTTCGAACACATGCTCGGCGGCGGCGGCGAGTGGTGAACCGCTGGCGTTGACGAAGGCCACCGTGCGCGCACCACCCTCACGGAAGAACTTCGTCGGCGCGATCAGGTCGGGGCTCTGGCCGGACTGCGAGAAGGCCATGGACAACAGGCCCTGGCAGTGGATGCGGCTCTGGTAGAGCGTGATCAGCGACATCGGCAGCGAAGTGACCAGCCGGCCCAGGCGCGCCATGACGAGATAGGCGAGGTAATGGGCGGCGTGGTCGGAGCTCCCACGTGCAATCGTCAGCACGCTGGTGGGCGGCACCTCCTGTAGTGCCTGGCCCAGGCGGGCATAGCTCAGCGGGTCCGCTGCCAATTGGCGGGCCACCACGTCCGGCGCGCTCAGCGCCTCCTCAAGCATCAACGACGACATCGATCTCTTCACCTTCTACAAACACGCGCCGCAGGTTCAGCGCGGCATCCATCACGACCACATCGGCCCAGGCGCCGACGGCGAGGCGCCCCCGGTCGGCCAGGCCCAGATACTCGGCCGCCGCGGTCGACACGCGCCGCGCGGCATCCATCAAATCCAGGCCCAGCACCTGCACGAGATTGCGCAGGGCCTGGTCCATGGTCAGTGCGCTGCCGGCCAGCGTGCCGTCAGCCAGGCGCACACCGCCCAAACACTTTTGAACCGTGTATTCGCCGAGGCGGTACTCGCCATCGGGCATGCCGGCGGCCGCCGTTGAATCGGTGACGCAGAACAGGCCGGGGATGCTGCGCAGCGCGACGCGGATGGCGCCGGGGTGCACATGCATCAGGTCGGGGATGAGCTCGGCGTGTTCGCCATGCGCCAGCGCCGCGCCGACCATGCCGGGCTCGCGGTGGTGCAAGCCCGTCATCGCGTTGAAGAGGTGGGTGAAGCCGGCCGCGCCGGCCTTGATGGCGGCCACGCCGTCGTCGTAGCCGCCGTTGCTGTGGCCGATCTGCACGCGGATGCCAGCGTCGCGCAGCGGGCCGATGAGGGCCAGGTGGCCGGTCATCTCGGGCGCGATGGTCAGCACCTTGATGGGCGCAAATTCGTTCAGGCGCTGCACCTCTTCCAGCGTCGCGGGAATGGCGTGAGCGGGCTGGGCACCGAGCTTGTCGGGGCTGATGTAGGGACCTTCGAGATGCACGCCGAGCACGCGCGCCGACTGGCGGCCGCGCTCGCGGCAGACCGGGCCGAGGGCCTTCAGTGCGGCCTCGATCTCGCCGACGGGCGCGGTCATCGTCGTGGCCAGGAAGGCCGTCGTGCCGTGGCGCGCATGGCGACGCGCAATCGTCGCGATGGCGTCGCCGCCCTCCATCGTGTCGCGGCCACCGCCACCGTGCACATGGGTGTCGACGAAGCCGGGCAGCAGGATGGGCCGGCCACCCTCGCCGGCGCGCGAGACGTCGATGGGCGTGCCACTGAGGGCCGCGACGCGACCGTGCGCGATGTCCAGGTGGCCGGTGATCACGCCTTGCGGCGTGACGATGTCGCCTTCAAGCCGCATCAGTCACGCCTCATTTCGGCGACGAAGTCGTAGTAGTCGCTGCGGCAGTAGGAATGCGTCAGCTCGACGGCCTGGCCGGATGACAGATAGCCGACCCGCGTGATGAAGAGCACCGCCGCGCCTAACGGCACTTCCAGCAGACCGGCAAGCTTGGCGTCGGCATTCAGCGCACGGATGTGCTGCAGGGCGCGCACCGGGGCGCGGTCGCCGAGGTGGGTGTAGAGCGAGGCCTCGACCTTTTGCGGGTCGGGCAGCACGGTCTGCGGCAGCACCGAGACTTCGTAGGCCATGACGACCGAGTCGGCCAGGCGCAGGCGCTCCAGGCGCGCCACGCGCTCGCCGCTCTTCAACTCCAGCGACAGCTGCTCGTCGGGTGCCGCCGGCGTGAAGCCGCGCAGCAGCCAGCGCGAGCTGGGCACGAAGCCGCGCTGGTGCAGTTCTTCCGAGAAGCTGGTCAGGCGCGTCAGCGGCTGCTCCAGCTTGGGCGCGATGTAGTTGCCCGAGCCGCGCTTGCGGATGATCAGCCCCTGCTCGACGAGACGGTCAATGGCCTTGCGCGCGGTGACGCGCGACAGCTCGAGCTGCTCGGCCAGCACGCGCTCGCTCGGCAGGGCCTCGTCGGCGTGGAAGACGCCGTCGCGGATGGCCGTCGCCAGGCTTTGCGCCAGCTGCATATAGAGAGGCGACGCCGCGTTGGGGTCGGGCTTGAAAGCGAAAACAGCGCTCATGCGGGGTTCATTTCTTGTTGTTGAATCAGCCAGAGGGCGCCGGTGACCGGCTCGCCTTGGGGTTCGACACGGCGTGACTGCAAGGCCGGGCTGAGGCGCGGCGCGAGGCGCAGCGCGATGCTGCCGGCCAGGGCCAGCGGCAGGGTGGGATGAAGGGCTGCCGCGAGGGCGTCCAGCGCCCTGGCGGCCTCGGCCAGCAGCGCGCTGGCGGCAGCGTCGTTTTCCGCGTGCTCGAAGACCAGGGGCGCGAGGCTGGCATAGCCGCCCTGCCCCGCCTGGGCGCAGAAGCCCAGCATGTCTTCGCGCGTGGCGCCGGCCTGGCGCCAGACGGCCTGCACCAGCGGACCGGTGGCGGCGCGGCCGTCGTAGGCGGCCTGGGCCAGCTTCATGGCCTGCTGGCCCAGCCAGGCACCACTGCCTTCGTCGCCGATCTGCCAGCCCCAGCCGCCCACCATGCGGCGGCTGCCGTCGGGCAACAGCGCTTCGGCGACCGAGCCGGTACCGGAGATCAACAGCGCACCCGGCCGGCCGCCATGGGCCCCCAGCAGGGCGACGAGGCCGTCGGTCACCAGAGAGAAGCGTGCCACGCCAGGATCGGCAGCCACGAAGGCGCGCAACTGCGCCGGCACACCGGTGCCGGAGAGGCCCAGCCCGATAGCGCAATCCCGCAGCGCCAAACCGGCCACGCCGGCACGGGCTATGGCTTCTTCAATATGCTTCCAGGCCTGCTCGGTGCCCTGGTTGAGCGCCGAGGCGCCCGCCTCGCCGCGGCCGACGATGCGACCCTCGGCATCCGCCACCACGGCCCGCGTGCTGGTACCGCCCCCATCGATGCCGACCCACCAGCGCGCGGGACGGCCGGAGTCGTGGGAAGTCAGCAGGGAGGGATCGAGAGCAAGCGGCATGGTCGACGGGGTTTAGTCGATACCACTCTAATACCAACGGCGAGGGTCGTCAATTGGTTTTAAACTGGTCTACGGCCACTCAATCAGGCTAAGGATCAGCCCGAGTCAGAGTGTGATCAGCTCTCGGAATCGACAAGAATACCAGTGAGAAACCAACCCGCTCTCTCTTCCGGATCTGCCGCCGTGTTCACTCTTCACCCTGCCGCCAGCGAGGCCCTGGCCGATTTGCTGGGCCGTATCGCCCGCGTCGCCCATCGCCATCCGGCCGCGGCGGACCGGTTGCTGGAAGCCCTCAGCGTAAACGCTTTCACGGCTGGCGACACCGCTGTCGGCGTCGACGCTCTCTATGCGCGCTTCGGTCTGCTGGAGCCCCGAGGCCAGGCGCTGGAATTGCTGCCGGCGCTGGAACAGGCCGGCGCGCTGGCGGCGGCCGGCCACTTCCCGGTGCAGGCCGCCCGCGTGTGCGAGGCGCTGGGCCGCATCGCCTATCAGCAAGGCGAGTACCAGCTCGCCAGCGAGCAGTGGTCGCGGGCCCTGGACCTGGCTGAGGTCAGTGGCCATCTGCAGACCGGCGTGGCCGCGCGCATCGGCCTTGGCCAGATCCATTACGCCCAGGCCGACTGGTCGCGCGGCCTGCGCCAGATGCGCGATGCCGGCGAGCACCTCGCCCAATCCAGCAATGACGGGGACGACAGTTACCTGGCCGCCAAGCTGGCGCTGAACATCGGCGTCGGCAGCATCGAGACCGGCGACCTGCCGGCCGCCGAGCGGCATTTCAGCCACGGCCTGGCGGCGGCGCGGCGCGGTGGCCATCGCGTCTTCGAGGCCGAAGCGCACTGGCACCTGGCTCGCGCGGCCCTGGCCCGCCAGCGCATGGACTGGGCCGTGGCCGATTGCCGCCTGGCCCTGGATATCGCGGCCCGCCATGGCTACCCGTGGCTGGAGGCGGCGGCCAGCCGCACCTGGACCGAGATCGCGCTGGCCCGCGGCGACAACGCGGGCGCCGTGCGCTCCACCCGCCACGGCCTCGCGCTGGCCCAGCGCATCCAGGCCCGCGCCCAGGCTCGCCAGGCCCATCTGCAACTGGCCGAGCTGCTGCAGGCCGAGGGCGACGCGCCCGGCGCGCTGGACCACCTCTGGCAACACCTGGCACTTCAGTCCGAAATCGAGCGACTGAGCCTGCCGGCACGCGCGACGCTCGCCGCGCCGCCGGCGGATGAGGGCGCCGCGCCGCTGACGCCGGAAGAATTGCTGCTGCATCTGTGCGGCCAGCGCCAGCGCCTGGCGGCCGCGCCGCCGCCCGAAGCGCTGGCCGAGCTGAAGACGGCCAGCGCCCGCATCCTCGGGTTGGCGAGCGTCATCCGTTGGCCGGTCGGCAGCGCTGGGCTGAATGCCAATGAGCAGCCGCGTTATGTGGACCTGCTGACCCGTCATGGCGCTCCGCTGGCGCTGCCGGACGCGGCCCTCCATCCCTGCCACGCCGAGCTGGCCGGACTGGCTGGCGCCGCCGAAGCGCGCATCGAGGTGCCGCTTTACGACGGTGCCCAGTTGGCCGGCGCGCTGTGGCTGGTGGACGCCCGCGCCACGCGGGCCTGGACGCGGCAGGAGCTGCTGATCGCCAGCCAGTTGGCCCTGCTGTTCGAAGGCGTGGGCCGGGGTTGAGCGCAGCGAGGTGGGCGCAGCCACCTCAGACTTGACGATGTCAGGGACGCGCGTGGGCGGGACAGTGCCGCATCGACCTGCGAGGCGCTGTCATGCCCAAACCCCTTCTGAATCACGCCGCCTGCTCCCTGCTCGCGGCTCTGACCCTGGCCGCAACGGCCAGCCAGGCGCAGGATGACCAGAAACCCGAGCGCTGCGGCAAGGCGGGAGGACCGGAACGCTTCGTTGCCTTCCACGACAACTATGGGCTCTGGAACCAGATGAGCAACAACGGCTGGGCGCCGCGCGATGAGCGGGCCTTGCGCGGGCAGGTGTCGGTGAAGTACTCCCTCGTGAACTGCCCGCAGCGGCGCAACGAGAAAACCCGCGCACTGAAGCCCGCACCGGCCGCCGCGGATACGGCAGACAGCGCCGGCGTCGTCCAGCCACTGGAGGCCGACAGCAAGCGCCCCGACTTCTGGGAACGACTGCGCAGCGCCGAGGTGTTCGTCTCCTATACCAACCGCTTCGACTTCTATGTGGGCTCGCGCGACTCGGGGCCGGTCATCAACCGTGTCAACAACCCCGGCCTGCACCTGCGGCTGCCGGCCAGCCTCTTTGGCGGCGACAACCGCGGCGCCTGGCAGCTCAGCTTCGAGCACATGTCCGACGGCCAGGTCGTCGAGCCCGTCAGCAATGCCGACGACCGGCTGCACGCCCAGCGGGCCTATGAGCGCGGCGATCGCCATTTCTTCGACACCATCAGCCGCGGCATGAACTACGTGGCGGTCCAGGGCGAATGGGTCTGGGGCGCACAGGACGACAGTGCCCCCGTCTACGACGTGCGGGCCAAGCTCAAGGCCTATGTGAGCAGCGACTCGGCCATCACCTGGGGGCCGCTGGCCGGTCAGGGTTTGAAGTTCGCCGACTACGAACGGCTCACGGTGCGTGCCGGCGCGTTCTGGCCCGGGCTGGGGCGCTTTGAGCTGACGTCGCAGATCGGTGACAGTGGCTTCAGGCACGCCTCGCACACCATCGGCTGGCAACCGCAATTCAATTGGGGCGCCGTCAACCTGCCGATCTATCTGCAGGCGCATTTCGGCCCGATGAACACGCTGTCGAACTACACGCAGCGGCAGAACTCGATCGGCATCGGCCTGCGCCTCGCCTACTGATCACGCGGCGCCAGCATGCCGGCCTCGCGCTGGGGCGCTTCGCGCACCAGTTCGCTGATGAGCGTGGTCTCCGGCATCAGCGCCCAGTAGCGCACCGGCATCTCCTTCTTCATCGCCGCGACCTTGAGGCGGGCCGGGTTGAAGATGCTGCGGTAGTAGGTCAGCCACAACGCTTCGCCGGCGTCTTCGGGCGGTGCGTCTTCACGACTCGCCTGTCCGGCGCCGGACAGGCGCTGGCCATCCCAGTGCAGGCAGCCCCGCGGCGTCAGGATGGCCCAGGGATGCTGGGCGAAGCGGCGCACGAAGAAGGGCGCGACGGCGCGCAGGATGTGATGGGCCGGCTCGAACCAGGCGACATGGCGGCGGCCCCCGGCGGCCTGCGCGTCGGTCACCTCGCGAAAGCGCACGAAGGCATGCATCTTGTGGATGTCGCGGTCCACCTGCCGGGCCAGTGATTGCAGGCCGCGGCGCTCGGCATCGAGCACGTCGGCCCACAGGCTAGCGTCGCGCTGCAGTCGGCGCGCAAAGGCGAGCAGGCGGGCGTAGCGTGCATCGTCGGCGTGCATGGCCACGCGGTGGCCGAGTTCGTCCCAGCCGTCGGGCGGCGCCCATGGCCGCGCCCCTGTCTCAGCGGCCTCGCCAAACAGCGCGGCCTGGGCGCCGACGTCGCGGGTCCAGCTCGCGTCACCGCCGGCCAGCAGCGCCGGCAGCTGCGCGGCAAAGCCGGCCCAGTCGGCAGGGTGACGCAGCGGCAGCTTCATCAGAACAAGGCGGTCTGCTCGGGCGCAAGCGCCGGCCGCGCCAGCGTCTGCACATCCGTCGCGCTCGGCCGGTGATCCACGGCGACCAGGAAAGGCAAGGCGCGCCGGGCCGCCGGGCCGAGGGCCAGCAGGTCGGCCCGGCGCACCCGGCGGCGCAGGCGTGCGGCCAGCAGCCTGTCGACCGAGGCGACGCCCAGACCCGGCACCCGCAACAGGGCCTCGCGCGGCGCGCGGTCCACGTCGACGGGAAAGCTGGCCGGATGGGCCAGCGCCCAGGCGAGCTTGGGGTCGTGGTGCAGCGACAGGAAGCCAGCCTCGGTGACGATCTCGTCGGCACCGAAGCCGTAGAAGCGCATCAGCCAATCGGCTTGGTAAAGCCGGTGCTCGCGCATCAGCGGCGCCGCCTGCGGCGGCAATGCCGCGCTGGCATGCGGGATGGGGCTGTAGGCCGAGTAATAGACCCGCCTCAGCCCCTGCCCCGTGTAGAGCCGGCTGGACAACTGCAGCACGGCGCGGTCGTCCGACGCATCGGCGCCGACGATGAGCTGGGTGCTCTGGCCCGCCGGCGCGAAGCTGGGCGGCCTGGCCGCGCGTGCCGCGGCGCCGGGCAGCGAGCGCACGGCCTGCGCCTCGCGCCTGGCCTCGCGCGCGGCCTGCAGGCGCAGATGGATGCGCGACATCGTGCGATCGATGCCGTCAGCATCCTTCTCGGGCGCCAAGGCCTTCAGGCTGGTGGCGCTGGGCAGCTCGACGTTGATGGACAGCCGGTCGGCATAGAGGCCCGCGCGCTCGACGAGTTCGGGGCTGGCGTCGGGAATCGTCTTCAGGTGGATATAGCCCTTGAAGTGCTGCTGCTCGCGCAGCCGCCGCGCAACTTCGATGACCTGCTCCATCGTGTAGTCGGGCGTGCGGATGATGCCGCTGGACAGGAACAGGCCTTCGATGACGTTGCGGCGGTAGAAGGACAGCGTCAGCTCCACGACCTCGTCGATGGCGAAGCGGGCGCGGCGTGTGTCACTGGACTTGCGGTTGATGCAGTAAAGGCAGTCGTACACGCACCAGTTCGTCAGCAGCACCTTGAGCAGCGACACGCAGCGGCCGTCGGGCGTGAAGGAGTGGCAGATGCCGGCGCCGGTGGTCGAACCCATGCCGCGGCCATCGCGAGAGTCCCGCTTCTCGCCGCCGCTGCTCGCGCAGGAGGCGTCGTACTTGGCGGCGTCCGCGAGGATGGCGAGCTTGTCCTGAACTTCCATGGCAATACTGTATACAAATACAGCTTTGCCATCCGTCACCGGAAGTTCATGCGCCGTTTCATCGGCGCTTCACGGCGCATAGTCACAGTGCGCCTCCTGTGCCCACCGCCACGACCGACCTCGCGCCCGCTGCCATCTCCTGTTCACGGCAGGCGCGGCTGCCGCGCGGCTTCGGCATCGTCATCGGCGCGCAGTTCGCGTCGGCGCTGGCCGACAACGCGATGCTCATCGTCGCCATCGCGCTGCTGGTCCAGCAGGGCTGGCCGGCCTGGTGGGCGCCGCTGCTGAAGTTCGGCTTCATGCTGGCCTACGTGCTGCTGGCACCCTGGGTCGGCCCGCTGGCCGATGCCTTCGCCAAGGGACGCGTGATGGCGGCGATGAATCTCGTCAAGATGATCGGCCTCGGGCTGCTGGCCTGCGGCCTGCACCCGGTCGCCGCGCTGGCCGTCGTGGGCCTGGGCGCAGCGGCCTATGCGCCAGCCAAGTACGGCCTCATCACCGAACTGGCCGAGCCCGAGGCGCTGGTGAAAGCCAATGGCTGGATCGAGATCAGCGTCGTGTCCGCGGCGCTGCTGGGCGCCGTGCTGGGGGGGGCACTGGTCAGCCCCCAATGGCTGGGCTCGGGTCTGGCCGAGTTCTGCGACGGGCTGGATCTGGCCGCCGACAAGCTGACCGGCTCGCTGGCGGCGCTGCTGCTGATCTATGCCGTGAGCAGCCTGCTGAATGCGGGCATCCCGGACAGCGGCCGACGCCAGCGCAGCCCGGCGCATGACCCGATGACGCTGCTGCGCGAATTCCGCGCGGCCAATCGCACGCTGTGGCGCGATCGTGAGGGCGGGCTGTCGCTGGCGGCGACGACGCTGTTCTGGGGCGTCGGCGCGACCTTGCAGTTCGCGGTGCTGCGCTGGGCGGGGGAGGCACTCGACCTGCCCTTGAACCAGGCGGCGTATCTGCAGGCGGCCGTGGCGGTGGGCGTCATCGGCGGCGCCGCGGCGGCGGGCCGTTGGCTGGCGCTGCATCAGGCGCGGCATGGGCTGTGGGCGGGCGTGATGCTGGGCCTGCTGATGCCGGTCGTGGCGCAGGTCAGCGAGGTGGCCACCGCTGCTGTTGTGCTGGCCCTGGTCGGCGCCGTGGGTGGCGCGATGGTCGTGCCCTTGAACGCCCTGCTGCAGCACCGCGGAGCCACCCTGCTGAGCGCGGGACGGTCGATCGCCGTGCAGGGCTTCAACGAGAACCTGAGCGTGTTGCTGATGCTCGCGGCGTATGCGGGATGTGAGGCAGCACAATTGCCGATCGGCGTGACGCTGAGCGGGTTGGGGGCGCTGGTGGCGGGGGCGATTGCGGTGCTGATCTGGGTCGATACGACTCGCCGCAGCTGAACATCCCAGACACCGCCTCTCTAAACTTACCGTGACGCAGCAGCAGCAGCGTCGCGCCCCGCCACTTCAGATGATTGCCAAGATGCGCCTTGCCTCAGCCATTGCCGCCTGCGCAACACTTGCGAGCGCCCAGGCCACGGCATGCAGTTGCTCTATCCCGCCGCCCATAGCCGGCGAAGGCCATGAGGCCTATCTGATCCGTCGCTGGACCCTCTATCTGGACCCTGCACGATTCAACAACGTCTTCATGGCAACAGTGGCGGAGAACTTGGGCCGGCATCACGCGATGACCACGCGCGATGGCGCCTGGCCAGTGAGGCTGGCGGATGTCGACGTGCTTGCGGGTCGCGCGCCGTCTGACGGCGTCATACACAACAACAACTCTTGCTGGGCTCACGCCCCGGTTGGCAGCAAGATCCTCGTCCGAACGGACGACAGCTTTCAGGTCGGCCTGTGCACTGTGGATCAGCTGAACGAGATTCCCTTGGACGCGATCAACATGGTCATCCGAAAGAAGCACCCGCGGCCCTTGACCGCGGAATAGCGCCGTACTTCGCGGACCATCACGCCGCCGGCTGCAGCCCTCGCATCGCAAACGCTGGCTCAGTCCGGCTGATCGCACTTTCCAGCACCGACTCGAACCGGGCGGTGATGTCACCCCAGTCCAGACGGCGCGCCGTCATCCTGGCCTGCTCGGCCACGGCACGCCGCGCCGCCGCGTCGAAGGCCGCCACGCGCGTCGCTGCAATGAAGTCCGACTCCTTGCCCGGCCCCGCCAGCCAGCCGTTCACGCCGCTACGGATCAACTCGCCGGCCGCCGCGCTTTCGAAGGCGACCACGGCGCAACCGCTGGCCATGGCTTCGGTCGTGACGTTGCCGAAGGTCTCGGTCAGGCTCGCGAACAGGAACATGTCCAGCCCCGCGTAGTGCGCAGCCAGGTTGTCGCCGCTGCGCGAACCGGCGAAGACCGCTTCCGGCGCACGCGCGGCCAGTTCGGCGCGCATCGGGCCGTCACCGACGAACACCAGCCGCACTCGTGGTTGCACGGCCTTGACGGCCTCATAGGCGGCGAGCACGACGCCCAGGTTCTTCTCCGGCGCCAGTCGGCCCACATAGCCCATCACGAGATCATCCGGCCCCGCGCCCCAGCTTGCGCGCATCGCGGCGCTGCGGCGCGCGGGGTCGAAACGCTGGGCGTCCACGCCGCGCCCCACCACTGTCAGCCGCTCGAAGCCGCGGTCGGCCAGCAGCACGCGCATGGCTTCGGTGGGCACCATGGTGGCATCGCAGCGGTTATGGAATTTGCGCAGATAGCCCATGATGGGCTTGGACAGCAGGCCCAGGCGGTAGTGCTTGCCGTAGGCGTGGAAGTTGGTGCGGTAGTCCGACGTGACGGGCAGCGCCAGGTGCTGCGCCGCCTGCAGGGCCGACCAGCCCAGCGGACCTTCGGTCGCGATGTGCACGACGTCGGGCCGCTTCAGCGACCACAGCTTCACGAGCGCCCGCTTGCTCGGCACGCCCATGCGCAGATTGGGGTAGAGGGGCACGGGCAGACCCTTGGTCAGCACCTCGTCGATGGCGGGGTTGCCGCTCGGTGACGGCGCCATCTTGGCGGACTGGCGCGGGCGCACGAGCTGCACGTCGTGGTTGCGGCGGTTCAGGCCGTCGACGACGCGCGCCATAGACATCGCGACGCCGTTGACCTCGGGCGGGTAGGTCTCCGTCACCACCGCGAGCCGGCGCGAATGGCGCGGCGCGGGCAGGTCATCGACCAGGATGTCGTCGGCGTCGTGTGCGGATTTCATGCGCGAATGGTCACGCCGGTATGCAACAGAACGATGACAACAGGACCGTCACGCCGATTTCACGCAAGCACCCCACCATCCGCCCCGCTTGCCACCCAACATGAGGACGGGACGTGAACGAGTTCTTCCAAACCCTGAAGACCCAGCGCTGGGACGACCACCGCTACTACCACCACAGCCGCATCAACCAGAGCCTGCACCTGATCAGCGCGCTGAGCTTCCTGGTGTCGTATGCGCTGCTGTTCGTGAATCCCGCGTGGGCCGCGCTGCTGGCCTGGTGCGTGTCGATGACGACGCGCCAGGCGGGTCACTTCTTCTTCGAGCCGCGCGGTTACGACCATGTCAACCAGGCCACCGACGAGTACAAGGAAGAGATCAAGATTGGCTACAACATCCGCCGCAAGATCGTGCTGATGGCGGTGTGGGTGGCGCTGCCGCTGGTGCTGTGGCTGTCGCCGTCGCTGGGCGGCCTGATCCAGCCGGCCGTGGGCCTGCCGGGCTTCCTCGAGGACGTCGGCATGGCCTGGTTCTGCCTGGGCGTGACGGGCCTGGTGTTCCGCGTGGTGCAGCTGTGGGTCACGCAGAACCTGATGCAGGGACTGGCCTGGGGCTTCAAGATCATCACCGACCCTTTCCATGATGTGATGCTGTACTGGAAGGCGCCGCTGTATCTGCTGCGCGGCCAGCTGATCGACCCGATGGACCACGTGGGCCAGCAGGCGCACTGAGCTGATGGACGAGACCCTCACCCTGTCGGCGCTGGCCCTCGGCGTGCTCGCGCTGCTGCCGGCGGTCAAGCGGCGCATTGAGCTGTCACGGGCCAAGCACCGGTCCCTCGCCGGTCACTCGCGCATGGCCAAGCGGCTGGCGCGCTGGGTGCCAGGCTATGCCTATGACTTGGCGCAGTTCTTCACGGCCGATGGTGCGCCGGAGCACGTCGCCTCGCAACGCCGTGCTGCGCTGCAGCGCCTGGGTGCCGAGTTCGACAGGCGCTTCGCCAAGACGCTGGCCGCGACCGAAGCAGCACGCGAGACCATCTCCGATCTGCGTTTCACTGGCCGCTACCGCGTGCCCTTCCAGTTCAGCCCGGTGCTGCGCGAGCACCTGAAGGTGGGGGCCTTCCTGCAGGCCAGCTCCGGCGTGCAGGTGGAAGACCTGGACGGCAACCGGTTCTACGACCTGACGGGCTCCTACGGCGTCAACGTGCTGGGCTATGACGCCTACAAGGCCTGCATCGACGAGGCCGTGGCCACGGCGCGCGAACTGGGCCCGGTGCTCGGTGCCTACCACCCCTGCGTGCTGGATGTGCTGTCGCGGCTGAAGGCCATCTCGGGCCATGAGGAGGTGAGCTTCCACATGTCCGGCACCGAGGCCGTCATGCAGGCCGTGCGGCTGGCGCGTTATCACACGAGAAAGAAGCGCCTGGTGCGCTTTGCCGGCGCCTACCACGGCTGGTGGGAAGACGTGCAGCCCGGCCCCGGCAACCCGCTGCCGCCGCGCGAGACCTTCACGCTGCAGGACATGGCCGAGCGCTCGCTCAAGGTGCTGGCCACGCGCCGTGACATCGCCTGCGTGCTCGTCAACCCGCTGCAGGCCCTGCACCCGAACGCGAATGCGCCGGGTGACTCCGCGCTGATCGACGGCAGCCGCCGCGCGAACTACGACAAGGATCAGCGAGAGGCCTATACCGCGTGGCTCAGGAAGCTGCGCGAGGTCTGCACCGCACGCGGCATCGTGCTGATCTTCGACGAGGTCTTCGTCGGCTTCCGCCTCGCGCCTGGCGGCGCGCAAGAGTACTTCGGCGTCAAGGCCGATCTCGTCACCTATGGCAAGACGCTGGGTGGCGGGCTGCCGGTCGGCGTGGTCTGCGGCAGCCGCGCGCTGATGACGCGTTACCGCGAGGACCGGCCCGCCGACATCTGCTTCGCTCGTGGCACGTTCAATGCCCATCCCTATGTGGTGGCCGCGATGGCGGCCTTCCTGAAGCACATCGAGCGCCCCGAGGTGAAAGCCCTGTACGACGGCCTGGATGCGCGTTGGAACGCCCGCGCCGAGCGCTTCAACGCGCGGCTGCAGCAGGCCGGTGCGCCCGTGCGCGTGGCGAACCTGTCGACCATCTGGACGGTGCTCTACACGCAGCCGGGCCGCTACCACTGGATGCTGCAGTTCTATCTGCGCAAGCACGGCCTGGCGCTGAGCTGGGTGGGCACGGGGCGGTTCATCTTCAGCCTGAACTACGGCGACGCCGAGTTCGAGGAAGTGCTGGACCGTTTTGCTGCCGCCTGTGCCGAGATGCAAGCCGACGGCTGGTGGTGGACGGCGCCCGAGCTCACCGCCAAGGCCATCCGCCGCAGCGTGTTCCGCGAGATGCTGAGCAATAAGTTCTGATGAAAAACCAGGAAGCAGCGCCCGCCCTGGCCGGCGGGAGGAACGGCAGCACCACGTCCCGGCCGGGCTGGTTCAAGCGCCTGGTGGCGCAGGAAGACCTGAACTTCCTGCTGACCAACCGCGTGCCACGCATCGCGCTGACGAAGTTGATGGGGCGTTTCTCGCGCATCGAGAGCCCGCTGCTGACGAAACTGACCATTCGCCTGTGGCGGTGCTTCATCCCGCTCGATCTCAGCGACGCCAGCCACACCGAGTTCCGCTCGCTGAAGGACTGCTTCACGCGCGAACTGAAACCCGGCTCGCGCGTCTTCGATGCGCGGCCCGAGGTCTTGGCCAGCCCGAGCGACGCCATCGTCGGCGCCACCGGCGTGGTCGAGCACGGTCAGGTCTACCAGGCCAAGGGCTTTCTGTACTCGACCGCGGATCTGTTCGGCCCGACGCAGGACGCCAGCGCCTTCGAGGGTGGCCGCTTCGTCACGCTGCGGCTGACGTCGGCGATGTATCACCGCTTCCACGCGCCGGCCGACGGCACGGTCGAGCATGTGAGCTATCTGAGCGGCGACACCTGGAACGTGAACCCGGTGGCTTTGAAGCGCGTCGAGCGGCTGTTCTGCCGCAACGAGCGCGCTGTCGTGCGCATGACGCTGGCCAGCGGCCACGCCATTGCGCTGGTGCCGGTGGCGGCCATCCTTGTTGCCAGCATCCGCCTGCATTTCCTCGACGTGCTGCTGCATCTCGGCCGCAAAGGCGCGAACGAAATGCCCTGCTCGGCACCCCATGTCAAAGGCCAGGAGATGGGCTGGTTCGAGCATGGCTCGACCATCATCGTGTTCGTGCCTCGGGGCTTCGAGCTGGCGGATGGCATCGCGCCCGGCGTGCAAATCCGCGCCGGTCAGGCGCTGCTCAGACTGAGCTGACGGCGTCCGCTGCCGAGGCCTTCGCGGCCGCCGGCATCGGCAGCGCCACGGGCATGGCCTTGGGAGCCGGCAGCATGCCCGGCAGCGCGGCTTCGTCGCCGCGATCGATGATCTCCAGGCGGCCATCGAAATGCTCGACCAGCGCCGTCAGGCTCTCGACCCAGTCCCCGTCGTTGCAGTACAGGATGCCGTCGATCTCGCGGATCTCGGCATGGTGGATGTGCCCGCAGACGACGCCATGCGCGCCACGCTTCTTGGCCTCGCGCGCCACGGCGTTCTCGAACTCGTTGATATAGCTGACCGCGCGCTTGACCTTGTGCTTCAGATAACGCGACAGGCTCCAGTACGGCAGCCCGCACTTGGCGCGGATGCGGTTGAACCAGCGATTCACCTTGAGGGTGAATTCGTAGGCCAGGTCGCCCGCGATGGCCAGCCAGCGCGCGCACTGGATGACGC
>NZ_JBFUFR010000057.1:0-33275 GCF_056403315.1 Roseateles sp. P2_H4
CCCAAAGACAAAACCCCTCGCAGCCTGAGCTGGAGGGGTTTTGAGGGGTAAATAGCCTGACGATGACCTACTTTCACACGGGAATCCGCACTATCATCGGCGCTGGCTCGTTTCACTGTCCTGTTCGGGATGGGAAGGAGTGGGACCAAGTCGCTATGGTCGTCAGGCTTGACTGGTTGGTTCGTTGACGGGAGTCAACAAACCCAATTCGTAGAGTCAGCAGAGGACTAGTTTCCTAGTTTGTCTGCACACARCAAGTAATCAATACTTGCTGCGGAATCAGCTTAATTTGATTGCGTCTTCGTAGCTTCGAAGAACGACATAACTTGAACACTCACCCTGAGACGTGCTGCGCACAGACTCTCAAAGTTATAGGGTCAAGCCTCACGGGCAATTAGTACTGGTTAGCTTAACGCATTACTGCGCTTCCACACCCAGCCTATCAACGTCCTGGTCTCGAACGACCCTTCAGGGGGCTCTAGGCCCCGGCAAGACTCATCTTGAGACGAGTTTCCCGCTTAGATGCTTTCAGCGGTTATCTCTTCCGCACTTAGCTACTCGGCAATGCCACTGGCGTGACAACCGATACACCAGAGGTGCGTCCACTCCGGTCCTCTCGTACTAGGAGCAGGCTCTCTCAATCTTGCAGCGCCCACGGAAGATAGGGACCAAACTGTCTCACGACGTTTTAAACCCAGCTCACGTACCTCTTTAAATGGCGAACAGCCATACCCTTGGGACCGGCTACAGCCCCAGGATGAGATGAGCCGACATCGAGGTGCCAAACACCGCCGTCGATATGAACTCTTGGGCGGTATCAGCCTGTTATCCCCAGAGTACCTTTTATCCGTTGAGCGATGGCCCTTCCATACAGAACCACCGGATCACTTTGTCCTACTTTCGTACCTGCTCGACTTGTCAGTCTCGCAGTCAAGCACGCTTATGCCAATGCACTATCGACACGATTTCCGACCGTATCTAGCGTACCTTCGAACTCCTCCGTTACACTTTGGGAGGAGACCGCCCCAGTCAAACTGCCCACCATACACTGTCCCCGACCCGGATAACGGGCCAAGGTTAGAACCTCAAACACACCAGGGTGGTATTTCAACGTTGGCTCCATAAGATCTAGCGACCTTACTTCAAAGCCTCCCACCTATCCTACACAGATCTGTTCAAAGTCCAATGTAAAGCTACAGTAAAGGTTCATGGGGTCTTTCCGTCTTTCCGCGGGGAGATTGCATCATCACAAACATTTCAACTTCGCTGAGTCTCTGGAGGAGACAGTGTGGCCATCATTACTCCATTCGTGCAGGTCGGAACTTACCCGACAAGGAATTTCGCTACCTTAGGACCGTTATAGTTACGGCCGCCGTTTACTGGGACTTCAGTCAAGAGCTTGCACCCCATCATTTAATCTTCCAGCACCGGGCAGGAGTCACACCCTATACGTCGACTTTCGTCTTTGCAGAGTGCTGTGTTTTTAATAAACAGTTGCAGCCACCGATTCTCTGCGGCCTCATTGGGCTCACCAAGTAAATGGATCACCTACTAAAGGCACACCTTCTTCCGAAGTTACGGTGTCAATTTGCCGAGTTCCTTCTCCAGAGTTCTCTCAAGCGCCTTAGAATACTCATCTCGCGCACCAGTGTCGGTTTGCGGTACGGTCGTCAATAGCTGAAGCTTAGTGGCTTTTCTTGGAAGCAGGGTATCACTCACTTCGTCTGCAAGCAGACTCGTTATCACGCCTCATCTAATCCCCCCGGATTTGCCTAAGGGGCACGACTACACGCTTGAACCAACATATCCAACAGTTGGCTGAGCTAACCTTCTCCGTCCCCACATCGCACTATTGATCGGTACAGGAATATTGACCTGTTTCCCATCAGCTACGCATCTCTGCCTCGCCTTAGGGGCCGACTCACCCTACGCCGATGAACGTTGCGTAGGAAACCTTGCGCTTTCGGCGAGGGGGCTTTTCACCCCCTTTAACGCTACTCATGTCAGCATTCGCACTTCTGATACCTCCAGCAGGCTTCACAACCCACCTTCACAGGCTTACAGAACGCTCTCCTACCACGTGCAATAAATTGCACATCCGCAGCTTCGGTAACTGGCTTAGCCCCGTTACATCTTCCGCGCAGGACGACTCGATCAGTGAGCTATTACGCTTTCTTTAAATGATGGCTGCTTCTAAGCCAACATCCTGACTGTTTTAGCCTTCCCACTTCGTTTCCCACTTAGCCAATTTTAGGGACCTTAGCTGGCGGTCTGGGTTGTTTCCCTCTTGAGTCCGGACGTTAGCACCCGGTGCTCTGTCTCCCAAGCTGTACTCATCGGTATTCGGAGTTTGCATAGGTTTGGTAAGTCGCCATGACCCCCTAGCCTAAACAGTGCTCTACCCCCGATGGTAATACTTGAGGCACTACCTAAATAGTTTTCGGAGAGAACCAGCTATTTCCAAGTTTGTTTAGCCTTTCACCCCTATCCACAGCTCATCCGCTAGTTTTGCAACACTAGTCGGTTCGGACCTCCAGCACCTGTTACGGTACCTTCATCCTGGCCATGGATAGATCACTTGGTTTCGGGTCTACACCCAGCGACTATTCGCCCTATTCGGACTCGATTTCTCTACGGCTTCCCTATTCGGTTAACCTCGCCACTGAATGTAAGTCGCTGACCCATTATACAAAAGGTACGCAGTCACCCTTGCGGGCTCCTACTTTTTGTATGCATGCGGTTTCAGGATCTATTTCACTCCCCTCCCGGGGTTCTTTTCGCCTTTCCCTCACGGTACTTGTTCACTATCGGTCGATTACGAGTATTTAGCCTTGGAGGATGGTCCCCCCATATTCAGACAGGATTTCACGTGTCCCGCCCTACTCTATTCGCGCCTAGTTCCACAATCTGCATTTCTCATACGGGGCTATCACCCGCTGTGGCCGGACTTTCCATTCCGTTCTGATATACAAACTGCTAAAACGCGAGGGCTACTCCGATTTCGCTCGCCACTACTTTCGGAATCTCGGTTGATGTCTTTTCCTCGAGCTACTGAGATGTTTCAGTTCACCCGGTTCGCCACAATGACCTATGTATTCAGTCAGAGTTACTCCTTGCGGAGTGGGTTTCCCCATTCGGAAATCTCCGGATCAAAGCTAATTTGCCAGCTCCCCGAAGCTTATCGCAGGCTATCACGTCCTTCGTCGCCTGTAATCGCCAAGGCATCCACCACATGCACTTAGTCACTTGACCCTATAACTTTGACAGCGCTGACTGCACTGTCGTCAAGGACTCAATTCAGATCCGCAGATCCAAACTGTTATTGAGTATTCACGCGTTACGCCGTTCTTCATACCTAATCAATTTCTTGCTTAGTTGAAGTCTATGTTTGACGCAATCAAAATCACTGTTAGCGGCACGGTGTACCAGAAGGTACTTTCCGCTAACAGCGCTGATTCGACTCTACAAATTGTTAAAGAACAACAGCCGATCTTTGCAGACCAGAGCTGGTAAACCTCAGCGAACATTGCTATTCGCTAAGGTTTACCAACTGAATGAGTGAAACTGGTGGAGGATGACGGGATCGAACCGACGACCCCCTGCTTGCAAAGCAGGTGCTCTCCCAGCTGAGCTAATCCCCCGGRTTCAAATCTATTCGATTTACCGTGGTGGGTCTGGCTGGATTCGAACCAGCGACCCCCGCCTTATCAAGACGGTGCTCTAACCGACTGAGCTACAGACCCACGCGAACCRTGCGCATGAACTCTGTTGTTGTCGTCAGCCTGTCGAGGCCAGCTCAACAGGCTCACGCAATTTCACTCACTGTTGTGTGACAGCCGATAAGTGTGGGCGCTTAAAGCAGAAGTGCTTGAGCTTTCGCTCTTTAGTGTGATCTTGCTCTGCCAATACCGAAGCATTGACGAGGCGCGATCTATCTAGAAAGGAGGTGATCCAGCCGCACCTTCCGATACGGCTACCTTGTTACGACTTCACCCCAGTCACGAACCCTGCCGTGGTAATCGCCCTCCTTGCGGTTAGGCTAACTACTTCTGGCAGAACCCGCTCCCATGGTGTGACGGGCGGTGTGTACAAGACCCGGGAACGTATTCACCGCGGCAAGCTGATCCGCGATTACTAGCGATTCCGACTTCACGCAGTCGAGTTGCAGACTACGATCCGGACTACGACCGGGTTTCTGGGATTAGCTCCCCCTCGCGGGTTGGCAGCCCTCTGTCCCGGCCATTGTATGACGTGTGTAGCCCTACCCATAAGGGCCATGATGACCTGACGTCATCCCCACCTTCCTCCGGTTTGTCACCGGCAGTCTCATTAGAGTGCCCTTTCGTAGCAACTAATGACAAGGGTTGCGCTCGTTGCGGGACTTAACCCAACATCTCACGACACGAGCTGACGACGGCCATGCAGCACCTGTGTTCTGGCTCTCTTTCGAGCACTCCCAAATCTCTTCAGGATTCCAGACATGTCAAGGGTAGGTAAGGTTTTTCGCGTTGCATCGAATTAAACCACATCATCCACCGCTTGTGCGGGTCCCCGTCAATTCCTTTGAGTTTCAACCTTGCGGCCGTACTCCCCAGGCGGTCAACTTCACGCGTTAGCTACGTTACTGAGAAGAAACCCTCCCAACAACCAGTTGACATCGTTTAGGGCGTGGACTACCAGGGTATCTAATCCTGTTTGCTCCCCACGCTTTCGTGCATGAGCGTCAGTACAGGTCCAGGGGATTGCCTTCGCCATCGGTGTTCCTCCGCATATCTACGCATTTCACTGCTACACGCGGAATTCCATCCCCCTCTACCGTACTCTAGCTATGCAGTCACAAATGCAGTTCCCAGGTTGAGCCCGGGGATTTCACATCTGTCTTGCATAACCGCCTGCGCACGCTTTACGCCCAGTAATTCCGATTAACGCTTGCACCCTACGTATTACCGCGGCTGCTGGCACGTAGTTAGCCGGTGCTTATTCTTCAGGTACCGTCATGAGGCATCTTTATTAGAAACGCCCTTTTCTTCCCTGACAAAAGCGGTTTACAACCCGAAGGCCTTCTTCCCGCACGCGGCATGGCTGGATCAGGCTTGCGCCCATTGTCCAAAATTCCCCACTGCTGCCTCCCGTAGGAGTCTGGGCCGTGTCTCAGTCCCAGTGTGGCTGGTCGTCCTCTCAGACCAGCTACAGATCGTTGGCTTGGTGGGCTTTTACCCCACCAACTACCTAATCTGATATCGGCCGCTCCAATCGCGCGAGGTCTTGCGATCCCCCGCTTTCACCCTCAGGTCGTATGCGGTATTAGCTGCTCTTTCGAGCAGTTATCCCCCACGACTGGGCACGTTCCGATATATTACTCACCCGTTCGCCACTCGTCAGCTTAACCTGTTACCGTTCGACTTGCATGTGTAAGGCATGCCGCCAGCGTTCAATCTGAGCCAGGATCAAACTCTACAGTTCGATCTTGAATTTACTCAACGGAATCGACTTAAACCATTTGCATGATTCAAATCTAATTTCCGTGAGCGTTTAAAGTCCGAAGGACCGTTGCAAGTCACCTTGCAACATCACTTCGCTTCAAACGCCCACGCTTATCGGCTGTGAATTCTTAAAGAACATCGCAATCAAACTTTCGTTTCAATCGCGGCGCTGACGTCGTTTAGTTGTCAGCAGCAAAGAAGCGAGATTCTAATCTGCTTTTTGCTTCGTCGTCAAGTATTTTTGAAAATTTCTTTTCTCAATACTCRGCAACTTGCTTTCCTTACTACCGCCGATTTGTTCGTTTCCGAAGCGCTTCGTCAGCAGCAAAGAGGCGAGATTTTGATCTGCTTTCGCAGTGTCGTCAAGTACTTTTGAAAATTATTTTCGAAGCACTCGGCGACTCTCAAGCTCGCCACCAGATCCAAACCGAAGCCCAGATCCAGCCCYTCTCCAACCACTCCACCGCTGCTGCCGTTCCCGACAAGCGCTGCGTTGTGATCAGCGAAGCCCACGACTGTAGCACAGGTTTTTCGGGCTTCGCAAGAACTCGCCCCAAGTTGATATCTTGATGCCCACCTGCGGCGACGTTTCGCCCCTGCATCTACTTATAGATATCGCGAGCGCACCGGCTTCATCGCCACCCAAGACTCCGGCATCGCCGCAGAGCAGTGCCTCCACCAATGCCCGCCCTACTCATGCACGGTCAATGCACGGCCGTCGCTCCTCGCGTGCCAATCAACTCCCTTTCGGCGGCAGCCTGCGGATCCTCGCTTTCGAGGATGTTCGGCAAGGCTGCGGCCAGACGCTGCGCGTCGGCGCGCAGGATGCGCTGCTTGACGGCAGGGATCTGCGAGGGATGCATGGAGAAGCTGCGCAGACCCATGGCCAGCAGGAGTTCGGTGAAAACGGGGTCTCCCGCCATCTCACCGCAGACGCTGACACCCTTGCCCGCCGCGCGCGCCTGCGCAATGGACTGGCTGATCAGTTGCAGCACCGCGGGGTGCCAGGGGTCGTAGAGGTGGGCCACCGCCTCGTCGGCGCGGTCGATGGCCAGCGTGTACTGGATCAGGTCGTTGGTGCCGATGGACACGAAATCCACGTGCCGCAACAGCAGCGGCAGCATGACGGCGGCCGCCGGGATCTCGATCATGACGCCGAGCTCGACGCGGGTGTAGGCGTGGCCGGCATCGGTGAGCTGCTGTTGCACCTTGCGCACCGTCTCCACGATCTGCCGAACTTCCGACAAATGGGCCACCATGGGGATCAGCAGCTTGACCTTGCCGAAGGCGCTCGCTCTATAGATGGCGCGCAGCTGCTGGCGGAACATGCTGGGCTCCGCCAGGCTCCAGCGGATGGCACGCAGGCCCATGGCCGGGTTGAGCACATGTTCGTGGCGCAGTTCGTTGACCGTCAGCCGGTCCAGAGGCTTGTCGGCGCCCACGTCGACGGTGCGAATCGTGACCGGCATGCCTTTCATTGCCAGCACCGCCGCTTTGTAGGCGGCGAACTGCTCGTCCTCGCTCGGCAGCTCACCTTCCCGGTTCATGAACAGGAATTCGCTGCGGAACAGTCCGACGCCGGTCGCGCCGGATTCGACGGCCGACTCGGCATCTGCAGGCATTTCGATATTGGCGTGCAGTTCGATGTGCTCGCCGTCCATCGTGACGGCGGGCGTGTGGCGCAGGCGGCCAAGACGGGCCCGCTCCAGTTCGCTCTGGCGCTGGCGGAAGCGGTACTCCTCCAGCACGATGGGCGAGGGGTTGACGATGACGGTACCGGCGTCGCCATCGATGATGACCCAGTCGTCCTGCATGATGAGGCGCGACGCTTCACGGGTGCCGACCACCGCCGGGATGTCCATGCTGCGCGCGACGATGRCGGTGTGCGAAGTCTTGCCGCCGATGTCGGTGATGAAGCCGCGGAAGACGCTGCGCTTGAACTGGATCATGTCGGCCGGCGCGATGTCGGCCGCTACCAGCAGCAAGGGGTCCTCCCCGCCGAAGTCGCGCGGCGTCACCGGTGTCGGCGTGTCGCCCTGCTCGTGGGCCAGCGCACGCAGTACGCGCTCCACCACCTGTTCCAGGTCGGCCTTGCGCTCGCGCAGATAGTCGTCCTCCATCTCGTCGAACTGGCGCGCCAGCACCTCGAGCTGGGCGGACAGCGCCCACTCGGCGTTGTAGTGGCGCTCGACAATCCATTGGCTGGCGCTGCCGGTCAGGGCCTCGTCGTGCAGCAGCATCAGGTGCACGTCCAGCAGCGCAGCGAGTTCGTGAGGCGCGTCGGCCGGCAGCTCGTCGCGCAACGTCTCGAGCTCCAGCACCACGGCGTCACGCGCACGCAGCAGGCGCGCGATCTCCGACTGGACTTCGTCGGGCGCCACGAAATAGTGGGCCACGTCGACACGGCTGGAAGCGATCAGCACCGCTCGACCGATCGCCACGCCGCGTGAGACCGCAATGCCGAACACCTGAAAACTCATCAGCATCCTCCGCAGATCAATCCCCAATGTAGCCGCAGCCGGGGCGCTCCCACGTCATGGTTTTTTCATAGGGGCTTCACCGCAGCGTCAAACCGCCAGCCCAGCATGTCGGGCATGAACCGCAGTCTGATCGTCACCCATGCGCTGCCGCATGCCCCTGCCCTGCAACGCCCGCAGCGCGCCCCCTCCACCCGCCTCAGCGTGAGCTGGGCCCAGAGCGAAGCCGAAGTGCGCGAAGCCCAGGCGCTGCGCTACCAGGTCTTCGCTGTCGAGATGGGTGCCCGCCTGCCCAGCCCGAAGGGCGCGCCGGTGGGCCTGGACATCGATCTCTTCGATGCCCATTGCGAGCATGTGCTGGTGCGCGCGGAGGGTGAAGACGGCGAGCCGGGCCTCGTCGTGGGCACCTACCGCGTGCTGACCCCGGCGGCCGCCAAACGCGCCGGCGGCTTCTACAGCGACACCGAGTTCGACCTGACCCGGCTGCGCGGCCTGCGCTCCCGCGTGGCGGAGATCGGCCGCTCCTGCGTGCATGCCGACCACCGCGGCGGCGGCGCCATCATTGCCCTCTGGGGCGCGCTGGCCGAATTCATGGCCCGCAATGGCCTGGACACCGTCATCGGCTGCGCCAGCGTCAGCATGCGCGACGGTGGCCACTTCGCAGCCAGCCTGTGGAAGCAGATCGCCGCCGACCACCTCGCGCCCATCGACTGCCAGGTGCGCCCGCGCCTGCCCTTGCCCATCCAGCATCTGCGCCAGGACCTCGTCGTCGAGCCGCCGGCCCTGATCCGAGGCTATCTGCGCTGCGGCGCCAAGCTGATGGGCGAACCTGCCTGGGACCCCGACTTCAACACCGCCGACCTGCCGCTGCTGCTGCGCACGGCCGACCTGCCCGCACGCTTCAAACGCATCCTCGGTTGATCACTGACCTTCGCCGAACTTGTCGTTGACGAGGGCGGTGATCTGGTCCTGGGCCGCCTGCTCGTCCTCACCATCGGTCTCCAGTTCGACCGTGGCGCCGATACCGGCGGCCAGCATCATGACGCCCATGATGCTCTTGGCATTCACGCGGCGCCCGTTGCGGCTCATATAGACCTCGCACTTGAAGCTGCCGGCCATTTTGGTCAGCTTGGCCGAAGCGCGTGCGTGGAGACCCAGCTTGTTGCTGATGGTGAGGGTGGACTTGATCATTCGTCGGGGGGCAAGGGAGGCATGGCGACGATGCCGCTGACCGCGCCCTGCATGGCGCGCCGTGCCAGCTCGGTCAAAGGCTTCTGGCTGGCATAACAGAGAGTGCGCCAAAGCATGGGCACGCTGACACCGCTCAGCACCTGCACCTGCTCTCCCGCCAAACGCTGGGCGCCGTTGCTGGGCGTGGCGCCGAACACGTCGGTCAGCACCAGCCACTCGGGCTGGCCGGCCTCGGCCATCAACGCGCGGGCAGCCATCTCGACGTCATCCGCGCACATGCCGGCATCGACGTCCAGCACGGCCAGTGTGGGCGCGCAGTCGGGAAAGGTGTGCTCGGCCACCTGCCGCAGCGCGGAGGCCAGCGGTGCGTGGGCGATCACAAGCAAGTTGGGCATGGGGCGGGATGTTAGCGGGCGGTCTCGATGGCCAAGCCGGCGCGAAAGCTTTCCCATGCGGCCGCATCGTCCTGCGGCAGCGTCATCAGCGCCTGATAGACGCGGCCGCCATGGGCGAACACCGCCACGCGCGTGACGCCAGCCGCGCCCGCCAAGCGGTACTCCACAGCCTCCGGCATCGGCGTCATGCCCGGCACCTGCAGCGCCTGGCCCGGCGGCAGCGGCTGGCCGAGCTTGCCGGCCAGGGCCTGGGGCATGGCCTTCAGGGCCGGGCCGGCCTGGGTCGGGTCGGGTGCGTCGGCCCAGGACAGCGCGAAGCGCCCACCGCCGGCTTCGCATTGAGCCAGGCCCATCGCACCCTGGCCGGCCCTGGCGGGGCGCTGGTCGACGTCGGGCTTGCAGGGGAAGAGCGCCACGGCGCCGGAGCCGGCCGGCCTGGCTTCGCGCCAGTTCAGCGCCGGCTGGCAAGCCGCGAGCAAGCTCAGCATTAGGGCAAATCCGGCGGTCGGGCGGCAAGGCATGCGCGAATTATCGACAGCGGCCCGAGGACAATTCCGCAATGCAAGAAATGCCCTCTCCCCAAGCCCTGGCAGGCGTGCGCGTGCTGGATCTGTCCCGCGTGCTGGCCGGCCCCTGGTGCACCCAGACGCTGGCCGACCTCGGCGCCGACGTCATCAAGATCGAACGGCCCGGTTCCGGCGACGACACCCGCGCCTGGGGCCCGCCTTACCTGAAGGACGCCGAAGGCCGGGACACCACGGAAGCCGCCTATTTCCTCGGCGCCAACCGCAACAAGCGCTCACTGGCCGTCGATCTGGCCACCCCCGAGGGCCAGGCCATCGTGCGAAAGCTGGCGGCGCAAGTCGACGTGCTCGTCGAAAACTTCAAGGTCGGCGACCTGGCCCGCTATGGCCTGGACGCGCAAAGCCTGCTGGCAGAGCACCCCGGTCTCGTCATCTGCTCCATCACCGGCTTCGGCCAGACGGGCCCCTACGCCGAGCGCGCCGGCTATGACTATGCCGTGCAGGGCATGGGCGGGCTGATGAGCGTGACCGGCGAGCGAGACGACCTGCCCGGCGGCGGTCCGCAGAAGGTGGGCGTTGCCGTGTCCGATCTCTTCACCGGCATGTATGCCACCGTCGCCATCCTGGCCGCACTGCGCCACCGTGACGCCACCGGTCAGGGCCAGCTCATCGACATGGCCCTGCTGGACACCCAGCTCGCCATGCTGGCCAACCTGGGCAGCAACTACCTCTGCAGCGGCCAGGCGCCGGGCCGCATGGGCAATGCCCACCAGAACATCGTGCCCTACCAGGTCTTCGAGGCCAGCGACRGCCACCTGATCCTGGCCGTCGGCAACGACCGCCAGTTCGCCAAGTTCTGCGACATCGCCGGCCGGCCGGACTGGGCCACCGACCCGCGCTTCGCGACCAACTCGGAACGCGTGCGCAACCGCGCCATCCTCGTGCCCCAGTTGGAAGACGCCGTCCGCCAGCGCCCCCGCAACGACTGGCTGGCCGCGCTGGAGGCCGCCAAGGTGCCCTGCGGCTCGATCAACTCTATTGGTGAGGCGCTGGCCGACCCGCAGGCGCAAGCTCGGGGTGCCGTGGTTCCCATGCCCCACCCCCTGACGCCCGATCTGAGGCTCATCGCCAGCCCGATGAAGCTGTCGGCGACGCCGATCAGCTACCGCCATGCACCGCCGCTGTTGGGCCAGCACAGCGACGAGTTGTTGCGAGAAGCGGGCTGTACTGTGGAAGAAATCACAAACTGGCGTAACAGCGGTGTCATTGCGTGAGGGCTAACCCACCCCTGAACCAAGGGTTTCCCCCTGCGTGGGGGATGGAGGTAGCGCTCTCCTGTCCTCAGCATGCGCTCACGCACCGAGGTGGGCCAACCACCTAGAACCATCCGCCTCGGGTCCGCAGCCACCGGGTCATGTCCACGCCACCTTCTTCAGCGCCAGCGAGTGCCGCCAACGATGTCATGCCTGAGCCTTCACCGGTCCAGTGGGCGGACATCGTCCAGCAACTCGGTGCCGAGATCGCCGGACCGCTGAGCGCGGCGCTGGAGCAGATCCAGAACCTCGCCACCACCGGCCAGATCGACCGCCGCGGCCTGCGCCTGTTGAAGCGCAGCGTGGACGACGCCCGCACGGCCGGCATGCTCGGCCAGCAGCTGTCCCGCCTCGCCTCCGGCCGCCTGCGCCTGAACCGCGAGCGCCAGCACCTCACCCAGATGCTGCGCAGCGTGCTCGCCCAGCGCAGCCGCGAGACGCAGGCCCGCGGCGTGCAGGTGCGCCAATCACTCAAGCCCGTCGAGATCTGGGCCGACGGCGCGCTGCTCTTCGGCCTGCTGAATGCGCTGATGGACTGGGCGCTGGCCAATACGCACTCCTCCGTCGACCTGCGACTGGATCTGACGCCCTGGCCGGTCAAGGCGCGCCTGAGCTGCCGCTTCGCCCACCGCTCGCTGGAATTGCTCAGCGACGACGCCGACCCGCATGCCCCCACGCCGGGGCTGGATTCCCTGGCCTGGCGCCTGCTGGAGCAGACGGCCATCACGCTGGGCGTGCTGCCGCTGCGCGAGCAGGAGGCTGGCATCACGCTGCTGACGCTGGAGTTCAATCAGTTGGCGCCCGAGGAAGCGCCGCCGCCCGACAGCACCCATGCGCGSCTCGARGCCGAGGYCGAGCGCMTGGGCGGCAAYTCGCGSCCGCTGGCAGGCTGCCAGCTGCTGATCGTGTCGGCCCACCGCGACATGCGCACCGAGGCCCAGGCCGCCGTGCGACATATGGGCATGCTGGTGGACGTCGTCGGCAGCGTGGCCGAGGCCGAGCAGTTCTGCCGCGAAGGCCTGCCCCACGCCATGCTGTTCGACGCGGCGCAGATGAGTGAGCCCCTGCTGCAGCTCATCGCCGGCGTCATGCGCGACGCGCCGGACTTTGCCTTCGTCGAGATGTTCGACGGCGAACACCGCACCCAGCTGTCCACGGCCACCGGCGACGGCGTGGCCCGCATCTCGCGCCGCCACCTGCCCGACGCCCTGCCGTCGCTGCTGATGTTCGAGCTGGCCAAGAGGGTTTAGCGGCTTCTCTAGAATCCGTTCATGTTGTCCCGCCGCGCCCTTGCCTCCGCCCTGATTTGCGCTGCCGCGCTGGCGGGCTGTGCCCGCGAACAGGCGCCTGCCGTCGACTATGTGCTGCTGGATGGCCAGAAGGCCAGCTCGCGGGACTGGAAAGGCAAGGTCATGCTGGTGAACTTCTGGGCTACCAGCTGCGCGACCTGCGTGAAGGAAATGCCGCAGATCGTCGCCACCCACGACAAGTTCAAGGCCCGCGGCCTGGACACCGTGGCCGTGGCCATGAGCTACGACCCGCCGGCCTTCGTCGCCAAGTACGCCGAGACGCGCAAGCTGCCCTTTGGCGTCGCCATCGACAACACCGGCAGCGTCGCCCAGGCCTTCGGCTCGGTGCAGATGACGCCGACGACCTTCCTCATCAACAAGCGCGGCGAGATCGTCAAGCGCTTTGTCGGCGAACCCGACTTCGCCGCGCTGCATGGGCTCATCGAGCAGCTGTTGGCCGAGGCTTAAAGCCCGTCGACGAAGGCGGCCATGCGCGCCGCGATGAATTCCACCTCCTCTTCCAGYGCGAAGTGCCCCGTGTCGAGCAGATGCAGTTCGGCCTCGGGCAGGTCACGCAGATAGGCCTCGGCGCCCGCCGCAGGGAAAAAGGCGTCGTTGCGCCCCCAGACGACCAGCGCAGGCGGCTGATGCTCACGCAGCCAGGCCTGCCACGCCGGGTAGCGCTCCACATTGCGGTGGTAGTCCAGCGCCAGGTCGACCTGGATGGCCTTGCGGCCCGGCAGGTCCAGAAAATATTGATCCAGCAGCCAGCCTTCGGGGGCGATACGCGCCGGCTCACGGGTGCCGCCCTCGTACTGCATGCGCGTGACGTCGGCGGTCAAGATGCCCATGACGGCCTCCACCGCCCCCGGCCGGCCGGGTTGCAGCGCCACCATGTCGCGGGCCATCGCGCTCAGTCCCTCCTCGTAGGCATTGCCGTTCTGGATCACCAGGCCGGCGATCCATTCGGGGTGGCGCTCGGCCAGGCGCAGGCCGATGGGCGCGCCGAAGTCGAACAGATAGGCGACGAAGCGGTCCAGGCCCAGCGCCTCGCAGAAGCCCTCGACGACATCGGCCAAGCGGTCGAAGCTGTAGCCGAATTCGGCAGCCGGCGGCGCATCGCTGAGGCCAAAGCCCGGATAGTCCGGCGCGACGAGGTGGTAGCGGTCGGCCAAGGCCTCCATCAGCTTCACGTATTGGCGCGACGACGACGGGAAACCGTGCAGCAGCAACAGTGTCGGCGCGTCCGCCGGGCCGGCCTCGCGGTAGAACAGATTCAGGCCATTGACTTGGATGCTGCGATGGAAGATGGGGCGGTTCATGACGATCTCCTCAGGGAATGCTCCCAGTGTGCGACCCGCGCGGACTCCCCGGTAGCCGCGCTATCCTGCAAGCACCTTGCACTTTGAGTGGAAGATTGCCATCAACTCCCTCGCCGACGTCAACCTCAACCGCCTGGCCGTCTTCGTCGCCGTCGTCGAGGCCGGCTCGCTGAGTGCCGCCGCGCGTCGGCTCGGCATCGCCACCACCATGGTCAGCGCCCACATGCAGCGCCTGGAGCGCGAGGTCGGCGCCAGCCTGCTGCTGCGCACGACGCGGTCCCTGCGCCTGACCGAGGCGGGCGAAGGCTTCTTCGACGCAGCGCGCCAGATCGTCGCCGACGCCGAGCAGGCCATTGCCGCGGCTGCCGGCGACACGGCCGAGCCGCGCGGCCGGCTGCGCGTGACGGCGCCGGTCGACTACGCTGAGCGCGTGCTGGCGCCGATCGCCGTCGCGCTGTCGCACCGACACCCGCAATTGCAGATCGACGTACTCGCCGTCGACCGGCCGCTGGATCTCGTCGCTGAGCAGATCGACGTGGCCATCCGCATCGGCCAGCTCGCCGACTCGGAGTTGCGCGCCAGCCGCATCGGCAGCTTCAGCCAGCAGGTCGTCGCCAGCCCCTCCCTGCTGGAAGACCGCAGCCCGCCTGCCGAGCCGACCGATCTCGCCGCCCTGCCCTTTTTGGCACTGTCGGTGCTGGCGCAGCCGCTGCTGTGGCGCTTCAGCGCCGCAGGCCAGGCCGACCAGCAGCCGCACTTGCAGGCCCGGCTTTCCTTCAACACCGCATCGGCGCTGCGCAGCGCCGCCTTGGCGGGCGGCGGCTTCACGATGCTGCCGGACTATCTGGTTGCCGACGACCTCACCGCCGGCCGCCTCGTGCGCCTGCTGCCGGGCTGGCAGCTGCCAGAAGGCGGCGTCCACGCCCTCTACCCGGCCGCGCGCCAGCCGCCACGCAAGACGCGGGTGCTCATCGAGGCCCTGCGCGCGCAGGCCGGTGCATCCTGACGTTATGGCCGCCCCACAAGCTCTCATGCCCACGGGAGCGCTACTGGACTGACACTGCGCCGATGCAAAAGACGCTTGGCGCCCTCGCCCTCTCGCTGCTGCTCGCGGCCTGCGCCCATCAACCGCCGCTGCCACCTGAACCGCCACGCATCGAGCCCACCGCCGCCCAGCTGGCGAGCGCGAGCAAGGCCGGGCTGAGTGCCACCGAGCTGGCTGGCCTGCTCAACAAGCCCCTGTACAAGATGCAGCCGGCCGAGGTCGGCCGCTTCCTGGCCTGGCAGCAGCTGGACCAGCCGAACCTGCGCCAACGCATCGCGGCGCTGGCGCGCAAGAACATCGGCCAGCCCTACGAGCTCTTCCTGCTGGGCGAGTTCCCCTACGAGACCTACGACGCCCAGCCGCTGTTCGACCTGAGCAAGAGCGACTGCGTCGTGTTCGCCGAGCACACCTATGCGATGGCGCTGAGCGCGTCGTGGGAGGAGTTCTTCTGGATGCTGCAGCGCATCCGCTACCGCGACGGCGTCATCGGCACGGTCACGCGCAACCACTACACCGAGGCGGACTGGAATATCGCCAACCGCTGGCTGGTGACCGACGTCACCGCCACGCTGGGTGCGCCGACCCAGGCCTATCGCCAGCGCATCGACCGCCAGGCCTTCCTGCTCAAGCAGTTCAAGATCCAGCGCGACATCCCGGTCCAGGACTTCGACGACGTCTATGTCGCCAAGCAGGACGTCGCGGCCATCGAAGCGCAACTGCAGGACGGCGACTTCGTCAACATCATCTCCAGCCGCGGCGGCGAATCCTGGGCCTCGCATGTCGGCCTCATCGTCACCGGAGCGGACGGTTCACGCCACTTGCTGCACTCGGCCGAACCCCAGGTGCGCGAGGAGACGCTGCAAGGCTTCATCGCCCGCATGGCCGAGCGCGACGCGCGCCAGGCCGGGCAAAACAAGCCGCAACTGTCCGGCTTCAAGTTCCTGCGCCTGAACGACACGCCTGAGCCGCCGCCGATGGCGCCGCAGCCCCGGCCCAGGCGGTCCTGATCAGGCAGCGCTGGAGCTGACCGTCGGATTGAGCGCCGCGTGGGCCTGCTCGTCGGCGTGGTAGCTCGAACGCACCATGGCGCCGACGGCGGCGTGCGTGAAGCCGAGCTCGTAGGCTTCCTTCTCGAACTGCTTGAAGCTGTCCGGCGTCACATAGCGGCGCACCGGCAGGTGGTGGCCCGACGGCGCCAGGTACTGGCCGATGGTGATCATGTCGATGTTGTGCGCGCGCATGTCGCGCATGACCTGGCGGATCTCGTCGTCGGTCTCGCCCAGGCCGACCATGATGCCGCTCTTGGTCGGCACGCCCGGCACTTCTTCCTTGAAGCGCTTCAACAGGTTGAGGCTGAACTCGTAGTCGGAGCCCGGGCGCGCTTCCTTGTACAGGCGCGGCGCGGTCTCGAGGTTGTGGTTCATCACGTCCGGCGGCGCGGCCTTCAGGATGTTGAGCGCGCGGTCGGCACGGCCACGGAAGTCCGGCACCAGCACTTCGATCTGCGTCGCGGGGCTGAGCTCGCGGACCTTGGTGATGCACTCGGCGAAATGGCCCGCACCGCCGTCCTTCAGGTCGTCGCGGTCGACGCTGGTGATGACGACGTACTTGAGCTTGAGCGCGGCAATCGTCTTGGCCAGGTTCAGCGGCTCGTCGACATCCAGCGGGTCGGGCCGGCCATGGCCGACGTCGCAGAAGGGGCAGCGGCGGGTGCACTTGTCACCCATGATCATGAAGGTGGCCGTGCCCTTGCCGAAGCATTCGCCGATGTTGGGGCAGGAAGCCTCTTCGCAGACCGTGTGCAGCTTGTGCTCGCGCAGGATCTGCTTGATCTCGTAGAAGCGGGTCGTCGGCGAACCGGCCTTGACGCGGATCCAGTCCGGCTTCTTCAGCACCTCGGCCGGCACGATCTTGATCGGGATGCGGGAGGTCTTGGCCTCGGCCTTTTGCTTGATCGTCGGGTCGTAAGTGGTGGTGTCGGACATGGTCAGGACGTCGGGACTTCGAATTGGGCCGAGAGTCGCTCGGCAAGCCGGCCGGCCGCGGTCGGCCAGTCGGTGAAAACCCCGAGTTTATCGAGAGACGTGGTTTCCAGCCCTTCGTATCCGCACGGGTTGATGCGCAGGAAGGGTTCCAGGTCCATCGCCACGTTCAACGCGAGGCCGTGATAGGTGCAATGGCGGCTGACCTTGATGCCCAGCGCGGCCACCTTGGCCAGGCCCCGGAACGCATTCTCAGGGTCGGCCGGACCGGCCAGCGCGGCATGGCTGCCGGGGTCGCCGGGGCGCACATAGATGCCGGGCGCGCCGCCGACGCGCAGGCCGGTCACGCCATAGCCGTCCAGCGTCTGGATGATCGCCGTCTCCAGGCGGAAGACGTATTCCTTGACGAAGATGCCCTGGCGCCGCAGGTCGATCAGCGGGTAGGCGGTGATCTGGCCAGGGCCGTGATAGGTCACCTGGCCGCCGCGCTCGGTGGCGACGACGGGGATGTCGCCCGGCAGCAGCAGGTGCTCAGGCTTGCCAGCGAGGCCTTGCGTGAAAGTGGGCGGGTGCTCACACAGCCAGAGCTCGTCCGGCGTGTCGGCATCTCGCGCTGCCGTGAAGGCGCGCATGGCCTCCAGCGTGGGCAGGTAATCGACCCGCCCGAGGGTCTTGACGATCATGCGGGCATCATAGGCAGCCGCTGTAAGCCTTCGCTTTGCCTGGACGACTCGACCCGATGAAGATGCCACTGATCGCCGCCCTGCTGCTCGCCGCCTCGCTGACCCAGGCCGCCCCCCTGTCCGACGCGCTGACCGCCTACGACGAGGGCGACATGAAGGCCGCCGCCAAGGGCTTTGCCGCATCCGCCCGGCGCGGCGAGGCGCTGGGCCAGTTCAACCTCGCGATGATGAATCTGCGCAAGGAGCTGCCGGGCGCCAGTGACGCCAAGGCCTGGCAGCTGCTGCAGCGCGCGGCGGCCCAGAAGCTGGCGCCGGCCGAGAACGCCCTGGGCGAGATGATCGAGCAGGGCCGCCGCGGCCGGCCCGACCCGAAGGCGGCCTGCGGCTGGTTCGAGCAGGCGGCTGAACATGGCAGCGGCGACGGCGCACTGGCCACCGCCACCTGCTACTTCCTGGGCCGCGGCCGCGCCCAGGACATGGCGCAGGCGCACCGCTGGTATCTGGAAGCCGCCAAGGCCGGCGACGTCGGCGCGCAATACATCGTCGCGTCGATGTTCGAGACGGGGTCGGGCGTCGAGGCCGACGGCAGGCTGGCGCGCTACTGGTACGACGTGGCGGCCAGGAACGGCGACGACGCGGCCAAGGCCAAGCTCAAGGCGATGCGGGACGCCGAGGCGGCCAGTTGATCAGAGCACGACCTTGACCATGGGATGCGTGGTCAGGGTGCGGTAGATCTCGTCGAGTTGCTCGCGGCTGGTGGCCGTGATGGTGATCGTCAGGCCCAGGTAGTTGCCGCCCTTGCTCGGGCGCTGCTCGATGGTGGCCGCATCGAAGGCCGGATCGAACTGGCGGGCGACGTGGGCGATGGCTTCGACGAAGCCCTCGACATGGGCGCCCATGACCTTGATCGGGAACTGCGAGGGGTACTCGATCAGCGACTGCTCGGGCGGGATGTCGGGTGGCAGATTCATGGCAACGTCTCTTCAGTTATTCCAAGGCATTCCGGGCCGAGCGCTGGGCCGCTCCCGAGCCGGCCCGCTTGGGCGATGTGCTTGCAGCTCGACGCCGCAAGCATCGCCGTCCCCCAGGGGGCTGAGGCCGGACTCAAGACGCCCAGTGGGCGTCTTGTGCCTGCCGAAGAGCTGCGGCAATGCCGCAGCGCGGTCTGCAAGACCGACCAGGTGCGCGCGCGTTCAGCGCTGCGCGACTGGGCGAGGGGCTCGTTCATTTGATCCAAAGACGCAACGAATCCCAGGCGCGGCCGAACAGGCCGGCGCCGGGCACGGCTTCCTGCACGATCAGCGGCACTTCGGCCACCGGCGCGCCTGCTGTCGTCGTCACGCGCAGGGTGCCGACGCGCTGGCCCTTGTTGAGCGGCGCGACCAGCGGTTCGGTGCGCTCGACCTGGGTCTGCAGCTTGGCGGCATCGCCGTGCGGCACGGCGACGAAGATGGCGTCGGCGGCACCGAGCCTGGCCTCCTTGGCCTCGCCCTTCCAGACCGGCACGGTGGCGATCGCCTTGCCGGCATCGAAGATCTTGACCGCATCAAAGGCCGTGTAGCCCCAGTTCAGCAGCTTCTGGCTCTCGCTGGCGCGGGCTTCCTTGGACGACGTACCCATGACGACGCTCAGCAGGCGGCGCTTGCCGTTGGGGAAGTCGCGGTTGGCGCTGGACACCAGGCAATAGCCCGCCGCCTCGGTGTAGCCGGTCTTCATGCCGTCCACCGTCGGGTCGCGGCGCAGCAGCAGGTTGCGGTTGTCCTGGCGGATCTTGTTGTAGGTGTAGTCGCGCTGCGAGTAGTAGGCGTAGTACTCGGGGTAGTCCGTGATGATGTGGGCGGCGATGACGGCGATATCGCGCGCGCTGCTGCGATGGCCGGGCTCGGTCATGCCGGTCACGTTCTTGAACTCGGTGTTCTTCAGGCCCCAGGCCTGGACCTGGCGGTTCATCAGCTGCACGAAGTTCTCGACCGAACCGGCCGCGCCCTCAGCCAGCGCCACGGCGGCGTCGTTGCCGCTCTGGATGACGAGGCCGCGCAGCAGCTCGTCGACCTTGGGCGTCATCGTCGTGTCGATGAACATCAGCGAGGGGTCGCCCTTGCGCTCGTCCCAGGCGCGCTTGGACACCGGCAGGGTCTGCTCCAGYGTCAGCTTCTTTTCCTTCAAGGCACCGAAGACGACATAGGCCGTCATCAGCTTGGTCAGCGAGGCCGGGTCCTGGGACGTGTCGGCATCGCGCTCGGCCAGGGTCTTGTGCGTCGTCAGGTCCATCAGCACATAGTTGCGCGCCGCGAGTTCGGGCGGCTGGGGGGCCTGGGCCTGGACCGTCAGGGCGAGCGTGGCGAGGAAAGCAGCAAGCAGTCTTTTCATGGATCTGTTCAGACGCAGCGACTAGATCTTCGTGGGATCGAACGCGCGCACCACAAGGGACTTGAGCAGCGGCAGCTGCCCATGGAAGAAATGGCCGACACCGGGGACGACGGTGACGGGCAGGTTTTGCGGCCGCGCCCAGTCGAGCACCGCGGTGAGCGGCACAACGTCGTCGACCTCGCCGTGGATGACCACCGTGTCGGCCGGCACGGCGGCGGTGTCGAAGCGGCTCGTCGCGGGGCCGACGAGGACGAGGCGCCGGGCCGGTGTGCTGAGGCGCTGGGCAGCGCGCGAGGCCACATAGCCGCCAAAGGAGAAGCCGGAAAGGATCAGCGCCTCGCCCGAGGGCAGCACGGCGTCGAGCACGGCCAACGCATCATCGACCTCGCCGCGGCCTTCGTCCCAGCCACCTTCAGACTTGCCGATGCCGCGGAAGTTGAAGCGCACCGCCCGCCAGCCGAGCTGGATGAAGGCACGAGCCAGCGTCTGCACGACCTTGTTGTCCATGGTCCCGCCCTGGGTCGGGTTGGGATGGCAGATCAGGGCCGTGCCGAGCGGCGCAACGCCGTCGGGTGGCAGGTCGATGGCCACCTCGATCTGGCCGACCGGGCCGGGGACGAGGCGCTTTTCGGTCTGGGAATTCATCGGCCGACGGAATCCGGCAGCACCAGTCGCTCGACGACCCGGCCGTCGCGCAGATGGCTCTCGACGATCTCGTCGATGTCGCTCTTGTCGACCCAGGAATACCAGACGGCTTCCGGGTAGACGACGGCGACCGGCCCGCCAGCGCAGCGGTCCAGGCAACCTGCCTTGTTGACGCGCACACCGCCCTTGCCGGCCAGGCCGAGCTGCTTGACGCGGGACTTGCAGTGGTCGAAGCCGCCTTGCGCGTCATGGTCGCCACAGCTGGCCTCGCCATTGGTGCGCTGGTTCAGGCAGAAGAAGACGTGGCGCTCGTAGTAACTCATCGCCGGAGATTGTCTCACTGGGGTTTTTGGACCAGGCGGGCCGTGAGCCACAGGAGTGCAACGAAAGGCCACGTCCAGGCGACCCAGCGCGTCAGGCCGTAGAGATTGATGAAGCGCCCCTGCTCCCAGGCCTGCAGATTCAGGGCCAGATAGGGGTCGCTCGGCGCCAGGCTGATGAGGCCGATGAGGGCGCACAGCGCGAACAGACCCAGGGCGGCCGCGACGCGCGAAGGCAGCAGGCAGGCCAGCAGGGCCAGCATGACACCCAGGCCCACGCCGGGCCGTGTCGCCTCGCTGAGCCAGGCCCAGGCGTGATCGGGCCCGAAGGCCATGGCGGTGGACGTCGCCGTGCCCAGCAGGCCCAGCAGCACCGCACCGCCGGCCAGGGCCAGGCGGCGCAGGCCGGGGCGGGCGACGGTGATCATCAGCAGCACCGGCGCGAGCAGGCCCAGGGCGATGGCCAGTGCCTCCAGGCCCGGCGGCAACTCGTGCTCGATGGTGACGGCATCGCCCCAGTTCAGCGCCCAGGGCGTGCCGGCCAGCGCGTCGAGCAGCATCTCTCGCCACCAGGGCAGCCACTGGCCGAGGCCGAAGGGCAGCGGCGTCGGATACAGCAGGGCCAGTGGCCACAGCGCGAGCAGGGCCAGGGCCGGCGCGCTGCTGGCGCCGAACCAGTGGTCGCGCACATCCTCCCAACGCTCCAGTCCGCCCAGGCCGCTGAGCACCAAGCCCAGGGCAGCCCCCAGCGTGCTGCCGGCGGAGTTCAAAGCCCAGTCCGACAGCGAGGGCACGCGGCCCGGCACGAAGAACTGCAGCGTCTCCATCAGGAAAGACAGGGCGGGCCCGGGCAGCAGCCCGAGCAGCAGGGCGCCGCGCAGGCCCCGGCCCGAACGTATCGCCGCCGCAAAGCCGAGCAGGCCCAGGGGGATGTAGCCGATCAGGTTGGCCTCGACGTCGAAGGCCCAGAAGCGCGGGGGCCACGGCAGGCCGAACAGCCAGGGCAGGCCCATGCCGGGCGGCCAGCGCCAGGGCCAGAAGGGGTAGAGGCTGGCATAGACCACCAGCCCCATATGGGCCAGCAGCAGCCAGGTGGCGGAGCTTTGGCGGCGACGCATCGCGATGCCCGTTCGCGCGTTCAGAACGGCTTGACCGTCACCAGCACGACGATGACGGCGAAGAGGACCACGGCGGTCTCGTTGTAGACGCGGAACCAACGATGGCTGCGCTTGTTGGACATGTCCTCGAAGCTGCGCAGCAGGCGTCGGTTCATGTGGTGATAGCCGATGACGCCGACCACCAGCAGCATCTTGGCGTGCAGCCAGTAGCTGCCGGCGAAGCGGCTGGCGCCCCAGCCCACCAGCACCCAGATGCCGAGCAGCAGGGCCACGCCCATCAGGATGCTGCTGAAGCGGTGCAGCTTGTGCGCCATCAGCAGCAGGCGTTCCCGCTCGGCATGGCTGTCGGCCGGCACCATGGCCAGGTTGACGAAGATGCGCGGCAGATAGAACAGGCCGGCAAACCAGGCGGCGACGAAGACGATGTGAAAGGCTTTGACCCAGAGCATGGCCGCATTATGGGCAGCCAGCTCCGTTGCCAACTTGACGTGCAGACGTCAACGACCGAGAGGTCGTTGTAGCGTGCCCGTGTCGTGCAACGACACCACGGCGACATCGCGTAGCGATGGTGTCGTGAGGGCGCATGGCGCCTGGGCAAAGCTAAAAAAAAGCCCCGGTTCAAGACCGGGGCCGAGAAAGCCTTATCGCTGTCATCACGCTAAGGCTCCTGCTCAGGGAGGAAAAGCAGGGAACGACCACCTTGCGGCTATCATTCGCGGACCAGTTTAGCGCGCTTGAGCGGTGACGTCAGCAATAAATGACGTCTGGATGTGTCAACCATCACGCGCCGGGCCGCACCCCCCGCAGCCTGAGGATTCGACTTGGCCCGCTCCGTTTTTTCCCCTCCCGCCTTCCCCGCGGCGCGCCCGCGCCGCCTGCGTCGCGACGCCTTCACGCGCGCCCTGGTGCGTGAACATTCGTTAAGCGCGAACGACCTCATCCTGCCCGTCTTCATCCACGAGGGCGAAGACCGCCTGGACGCCGTCAAGTCCATGCCGGGCGTGTCGCGACAGAGCCTCGATCATTTGTTGCGCACGGCCGGGCAATGCGTCGAACTGGGCATCCCGGTCATCGCCCTCTTCCCCGTCATCGATACCGCGCTGAAGACACCCGACGGTGCCGAGGCGCTGAACCCCGATGGGCTGGTGCCGCGCGCGGTGCGGGCGCTCAAAAAACACTTCCCGCAGCTCGGCGTGCTGACCGACGTGGCCCTGGACCCCTTCACCAGCCACGGCCAGGACGGCGTCATCGACGAGAGTGGCTACATCCTCAATGACACGACGGTCGAGATCCTGGCGAAGCAGGCCGTCGTGCAGGCCGACGCCGGCGTCGACATCGTCGCGCCCAGCGACATGATGGACGGCCGGATCGGCGCGATCCGAGCCGCGCTCGAATCGCGCGGCCATATTCACACGCGCATCATGGCTTACAGCGCCAAATACGCGAGCAGCTTCTACGGCCCCTTCCGCGACGCGGTGGGCTCGGCTGCCAACCTCGGCAAGGCAGACAAGAAGACTTACCAGATGGACCCCGGCAACAGCGATGAAGCCCTGCGCGAAGTGGCCCTGGACCTGGCCGAGGGCGCCGACATGGTCATGGTCAAGCCCGGCATGCCTTACCTGGACATCGTGCGCCGCGTGAAGGACGAGTTCCGCGTGCCGACCTTCGCCTACCAGGTCAGCGGCGAGTACGCCATGGTCAAGGCCGCCGCCGCCAATGGCTGGCTGGACCATGACGCCGTCATGATGGAGTCGCTGCTGGCCTTCAAGCGCGCCGGCGCCGATGGGGTGCTGAGCTATTTCGCGCTGGACGCCGCGCGACTGCTGAAGGGGGCTTGAGCCAGTGCGGGTCTTCCATATCGAGACCGACAGCTTCCGCGAGCTCCCGGCGCTGCCCGAGACGCTGCCGGAGCGCGGCTTTCTGTGGCTGGGCTATGGCCGCCGWGAGTTTGAAGTGGGCGAAGCCGCGGCGCAGCAGGCGCTGGTGCGCTGGGGCTGCGGCAATATCGTCGACCTGCATGTGTCCGACCTGATCAACAACCAGCTGCCCTCGCACTTCGACTACACGTCCTGGTACGACATGCTGGTGTTCCGCCGCCTTGCTGCGGCGCCGGGCAGCCAGGACCTCTTCGTCGACGACGAGCACGGCACCCTGGCCTCGGCCCAGCGGGCGCTGCGCGCCATCGACACCAGCCCGGTCGGCTTTGCCGTCTTCGACCGTGTGCTCGTCACCGTGCACCCGACCGATTGCCAGGTGCGCGAATTCTTCGCCCAGAAGCTGGACCGGCTGATCGAGGGCCGCGACAAGGCGCCGGCCCGCGGCAGCGCCCGCTTGCCCGCCAGCCCGGCCGACCTGATGCTGCGCATGGTCAACCACATGGTGGACAGCTATCTGGAATTGCGCCGCCTGCTGACGCGCCAGCTGGGAACGCTGCAGCGCGTGCTGCTGGACCAGAGCAGCGAGTTCGACGACTGGCCGCTGCTGCTGGAAAGCCGTGACGCCCTGCACCGCCTGGAAGACACCTGCGAGGACCAGCGCGCCGCCATCCAGGAGTGGATCGACGCGCTGGATGAATGGCCGGTCGACGGCGACCCGCAGGTCACGCGCGAGCGCGAGCTGTTGCGGGTGCGTTCACGCGACGTGCTGGAGCATGTGGAGCGGGTGCTGACGCATGTGCGCCGGCTGGAGTCTTCCGCCGAGTCCGCCGTGCAGATGCACTTCAGCGCGCTGGGTCACCGCACCAACGGCATCATGCGCACGCTGACGGTGCTGACGGCCATCTTCCTGCCGCTGAACCTGATCACCGGCATCTTCGGCATGAACTTCGAGTGGATGCCGCTGATCAAGAACCCCAACGGCTTCTGGGAGGCCTCGCTGCTGATCCTGGCGCTGGCGCTCGGCCTGTGGTTCATCTTCCGCCGCAAGCGCTATCTGAGCAGCAGCCGCTAGGGGCGGAGCTCAGCGCAGGCGGCGGCGCGCCAGCGTCAGGATGACGCCCAGACCGCCGAGCAGCAGGGCCGCCGTTTCGGGCTCGGGCACGGCCGTCACGGTCCCGAAGACGTTCGAGCTGCCGCGCAGGCAGGCGGCGCCGCCCGCACATTCGGCCGGGTACAGAGGCGCGAAGGCGGAAAAGGACGAGCCGAGCTGGGCATCAGCCGGACCGCCGCCGAAGAGGGCAGCCACGCCGTTGGAGTTGAAGTTGGCATTGGCCGCACCGCCAGCGGCCGTGTCCACATCCAGCAGGCCGGTGCTGAAGCCTGTCGGGGTGGTGGTGCCAATGCCCACGCCCGTGGCGACGAAGGTATTGCCCGCGGCGTCGACAGCATGGCCCTTGAGGGACAGGAACAGGGTGCCGTTGGACGCTTCGGCCAGGTCGCCCGCCGAACCGCCGGCATTCAGGGTCGTGAAGTCGTTGTCGGCCCCGAAGCCCGCATAGACCTTGAGCCAGCCGCCGCTGAAGCGCACTTCGCTGGAGCTGATCGACGCGACCGTGTAGCCCCCGAAGACGTAGGTGAGCTCGCAATCGGTGCACAGGCCGGCGACGGCTGCCGAGTTGATGGAGTCGATCTTGCCGTAGCCGCTCAAGGTGTCGCCCACGCCCAGCGGCACGTTCTGGTAGGTCTGGGTGACCGCGAAGATCTGGCCCAGCGGGATGTCCACCCCGGAGATGACGACGGCTTGGCTGGCACTCGCGGCAAAGAGGCTGGCTGCGGCGGCAGCGAGGCGGATCATCTTGAGCATGAGGGTCTCCCGAGCGGATCGCGACAGAGTCCCGAACATACTCGTCGGATGCCGGGACTGTCCACCGCGCCAGCCCCCTAGGACGCGAGGGCACTAACGTTTATAGGGATCCCCGAAGCCCAGCGCCGCCAGGATTTCCGTCTCCCTGGCCTCCATGGCCTCGGCCTCGTCGTCGGCTTCGTGGTCATAGCCCTGGGCGTGCAGGGTGCCGTGCACCAGCATGTGGGCGTAGTGGTCGAGCAGCGCAATGCCCATCTCGGCCGCCTCACTCTCCACGACCTCGGCGCAGATGACGAGGTCGGCGCCCACGACGGGCTCGTGGGCATAGTCGAAGGTCAGCACATTGGTGGCGTAGTCCTTGCCGCGGAAGTCGCGGTTCAGCGTGCGGCCCTCCTCGGCGTCGACGATGCGCACGGCGATCTCGCCCGGCAGCTCCAGCGCCGCGCGGATGAAGCGCATCACCTTGTGGCGCGGCAGCAGCGCGCGGTGACGGGGGTCGGCAAATTGCAGCGACAGGCTCAGTTCCGGCTTGGGCATCTCAGTTTTCCATTCCGCATTCGCGGCTGATGCGATGGATGAAACCAACGTCTTGCGGGCCGAGCGCTGGGCCGCTCCCGAGCCGGCCCGCGCTGGCGATGTGCTCGCGGCTCGATGCCGCGAGCATCGCCGTCCCCCCGGGGGACCGGTCAGACGCACCGCGTTCAGCGGTGTGCGGCTGGACGAGGGGCTTCATGCTTCACGCGCCTCCCGTTTGGCCCTGGCCTCATAGGCCTCGACGATGCGGGCCACCAGGGGGTGGCGCACGACGTCGGCGCTGGTGAAGCGCGTCATGGCGATGCCCTTGACCTTGGCCAGCACATGCTCGGCATCGATGAGGCCGGACTGCACGCCGCGCGGCAGGTCGATCTGGCTGGTGTCACCGGTGACGACGCAGCGGCTGCCGAAGCCGATGCGGGTCAGGAACATCTTCATCTGCTCGGGCGTGGTGTTCTGCGCCTCGTCGAGGATGACGAAAGCGTGGTTCAAGGTGCGACCGCGCATGAAGGCCAGCGGCGCCACTTCCAGCAGGCCCTTCTCGAAGGCCTTGGTCACGCGGTCGAAACCGAGCAGGTCGTACAGCGCGTCGTAGAGCGGGCGCAGATAGGGGTCGACCTTCTGCGTCAGGTCGCCGGGCAGGAAGCCCAGGCGCTCGCCGGCCTCGACGGCCGGGCGGGTCAGGATGATGCGCTGCACCGTCGAACGCTCCAGCGCGTCCACGGCGCAGGCCACCGCCAGGAAGGTCTTGCCCGTGCCGGCCGGCCCCAGGCCGAAGGTGATGTCGTGCGACAGGATCTGCTGCAGATACTGGTGCTGGCGCGGCGTGCGGGCCGACAGGTCGGTGCGGCGGGTGCGCAGCACCAGGGCGTCGTCGCCAACCGGCTTGTCGGCGGCCGCGGCGGCCGGCGCCTTGGCCTCGACGAGGGCGAGTTGCAGCGTTTCGGCCGGCAGCGGCCGGCGGGCGCGCTCGTAAAGCGCCTCCAGCAGCGACCTGACACGCTCGACCGCGGCCTTGGGGCCCTCGACGCGGAACTCGGCGTCGCGCCGGCCCAGCTTCACGCCCAGGGCGGCCTCGATCTCGCGCAGATGCACGTCCAGGCTGCCGCAGACACGGGCCAGCCGCGTGTTGTCTATGGGTTCGAGGGTGAAGCGCAGGATCACGGTGGGCTGAAAAGAGTGAACGCGGATTGTCGCCGGCTGCATGCAAACAGACAGGCCGCTGGTGCATTCCCGGCCTGCGGGCAGCAGGCGCTCACGCACAATGCCGCCCCATGACGTCACCGATCGCGCCGAGGGCCTCCAGGGCTCGGCGCCTGCCCCTTTTCCTGCTGCTTTGCGCCACCCTGCTCTGCCCGGCCGTTGCCCAGGCCCAGGCAGTCGCCGGGGCGGAATGGACCACGACGTTGCGCGGCTGGATCGCCGCCATGCTGGCCCTGATGGCGACCGTCGTCGGCCTCGTCTCCAGCCTGCATCACCGCGAGCGGCCGGCGAGCTTCCTCATCGGCATGATGCTGAGCTGGGTCGTGCTGCGCGCGGCGGCAGCGCCCAGCGCGGTCGGCCTGAGGCCCCTGTTGTTGACCCTGCTCGTGCTGTGCGGCGTGCAATACCTGTTGCGGCAGATGAACTGGAAGCGCAGCTGGATCGACCATGCGCTGCTGATCCAGTGCCTCGTCGTGCCGGCCAGCCTGCTGCTGACGGGCGGCCCGGTCGGCCTGCTCGGCTCGATCTGGCAGGCCGTGCTGAGCCTGGAACTGGTGGCCGCCATGGGCTGGGCGCTGTGGCTGAGGCGTGAGCGCCTGAAGGCGGGTGCTGACGAGGCCCAGTCGCGCGAGTTCGTGCTGATGGCAGCCCTGCTGCTGCCCACCATGGCGGCCCTGCTCGCCGAAAGGCTGCTGCTCGTCACGAGCGACTCGCTGTGGTCGACCGCCGCACCCTGGTTGAACCTGATGCTGCCGGTGATGATGCTGGGCCTGGGTCTGCAACTCGTGAACAGCGTCGCCCACGCCCGCATGGACGCCGAGAGGCGCATCGCGGCGATCGAGCAGCGCATGTCCGAGCGCATCGCCGAAGTCGAACGCAGCCACGCCCAGCTCGCCGAACAGAAGCTCGAGCAGGTCACGGAGCGCGAGCGCAAGCGCATCGCCGCCGACCTGCATGACGACCTGGGCGCCAAGCTGCTGACCATCGTGCACACCAGCGAGTCCGACCGCATCTCCACGCTGGCGCGCGAGGCACTGGAGGAGATGCGGCTGTCGGTGCGCGGCCTGACGGGCAAGCCCGTGCATCTGATCGACGCCTTGGGCGACTGGCGCGCCGAGGTGGTGATGCGCCTGGGTCAGGCCAACATCCTGGCCGAATGGAAATCGCCGGCCGAGGAGATCGAGCACACCTTCCAGGCCCGCTCCTATGTGCAGACGACGCGTATCCTGCGCGAGTCGGTGTCCAACATCATCAAGCACAGCGGCGCCACCCACGCCACCATCTCCAGCGCCGTGCAGGAGGGCGACTTCATCCTGACCATCCAGGACAACGGCCAGGGCATTCCGTCCGAACTGGACGGAAGATTGGACAGAGGCCACGGCATGGCGAGCATGAAGTCACGCGCCAAGCAGATGCATGGCCAATGCCTGGTTGAATCCGGCCCTGGCTGGGGTACTGTGATCCGTCTGACCATTCCGCTGTGATTTCGCTCTAGATTTCCGAGGCTACGCCATGAACCACATCCTGCTGCTCGAAGACATCCCGGAGATCCGCGCCTGGCTCAAGGCCCTGGTCAAGCAGGTGTTCGCCAACGCCCAGATCACCGAGTGCTCCCGCGTCCAGGACGCCCTGGCCCTGGTCAGCGGCCAGCGCTTCACGCTCGCCCTGCTCGACCTCGGCCTGCCCGACGGCTCCGGCGTCGAGGTCATCGCCGCGCTGCGTGAAAAGCAACCCGAGGTGCAGTCCGTCATCGTGACCATCCACGACGACGACGAGCATCTCTTCCCGGCCCTGCAGGCCGGCGCCTTCGGCTATCTGCTGAAGGAGCAGTCGCGCGAGCTGCTGGTCGAGCAGTTGCAACGCATGAGCCAGGGCGAGCCGCCGCTGTCGCCATCCATTGCTCGCAAGGTCATCGCCTACTTCGCCGCCCAGGCCAAGCCGAGTTCGCAGGCCCTGCTGCACGAGGTGTCGCTGACCGACCGCGAAACCGAAGTGCTGCTGCGCGTGGCCAAGGGCTACACGCTGCCGGAGATTGGCGTGCAGCTCGGCCTCTCCCGCCACACCATCGCCGACTACGTGAAGCAGATCTATCGCAAGCTCAATGTGAGCTCGCGTGCCGAGGCGGCATTGGAAGCGCAGCGCCTCGGGTTGTTCGGTCGAAACTAATGGCTTGGGATGGACCTGCGTGCACAGCGCGCAGCTCCGTCCTCAACTGACTCAGCGTCGGCCCGGATAATCGGGCCATGATTGGAAGACTCAGCGGCGTCATCGCCGAGAAATCGCCCCCGCAGGTCGTCATCGACGTGGCGGGTGTCGGCTACGAGGTGGATGTGCCGATGAGCACCTTCTTCAACCTCGGCAGCCTGGGCGAGCGAGCCGTGCTGCTGACTCACCTGACCGTGCGCGAGGACGCGCACCAGCTGTTCGGCTTCCTCACGCACGAGGAGCGCGCCACCTTCCGCCAGCTCATCAAGATCAGCGGTGTCGGGCCCAAGATGGCGCTGGGGCTGCTGTCGGGCTTGTCGGTGGCCGAACTCGCGGGAGCGGTCTCGCGCCAGGACGCCGGGCGCCTCACCAAGGTGCCGGGCATTGGCAAGAAGACGGCCGAGCGGTTGCTGCTGGAGCTGAAGGGCAAGCTCGGCGCCGACCTCGCGCTGCCCGCCGCCGTCACGAACGACGCGCAGGCCGACATCCTGCAGGCCCTGGTCGCGCTGGGCTACAGCGAAAAGGATGCGGCTGCGTCGCTGAAGGTGCTGCCGCCTGACGTCGGCGTCAGCGACGGCATCAAGCTCGCGCTGAAGAAACTCTCATGAGCATTCAAACGGACGACTTCGCGCCCGCGCCCCGCATCGTCAGCGCCGCGCCCGAGTCCAGCCGCGAGGAGGCGATGGAGCGCGCCCTGCGGCCCAAGCATCTCGACGACTACGTCGGCCAGGTTAAGGCGCGCGAGCAGCTGGAGATCTTCATCGGCGCGGCCCGCAAGCGCCGCGAGGCGCTGGACCACGTGCTGCTGTTCGGCCCGCCGGGCCTGGGCAAGACGACGCTGTCCCACATCATCGCGGCCGAGCTGGGCGTCAACCTGCGCCAGACCTCGGGCCCGGTCCTCGAGAAGCCCAAGGACCTGGCCGCCATCCTGACCAACCTCGAGAAGAACGACGTCCTCTTCATCGACGAGATCCACCGGCTCAGCCCCGTCGTCGAGGAAATCCTCTATCCGGCGCTGGAGGACTACCAGATCGACATCATGATCGGCGAAGGCCCGGCGGCGCGCTCCATCAAGCTGGACCTGCAGCCCTTCACGCTGGTCGGCGCGACGACGCGGGCCGGCATGCTGACCAATCCGCTGCGCGATCGCTTCGGCATCGTCGCGCGGCTCGAGTTCTACACGCCGGCGGAACTGCAACGCATCGTGACGCGCTCGGCCGGCCTGCTGGGTGCACCCATCGACGCCGACGGCGCGCTGGAGATCGCGCGCCGATCGCGCGGCACGCCGCGCATCGCCAACCGCCTGCTGCGCCGCGTGCGCGACTACGCCGAGGTGAAAGCCGATGGACGCATCGTCGCCGGCATCGCCGACAAGGCGCTCGCCATGCTCGATGTCGACCCGCAGGGCTTTGACCTGATGGACCGCAAGCTGCTGGAGGCCATCGTGCATCGCTTCGACGGTGGGCCCGTCGGCCTGGAGAACGTGGCGGCCGCCATCGGCGAGGAAGCCGGCACCATCGAGGACGTCATCGAGCCCTATCTGATCCAGCAGGGTTTCGTGCAACGCACGCCCCGCGGCCGGATCGCGACCTTGGCCGCCTACCGCCACCTGGGCCTGGCGCCACCCGGCGGCAAGGCCGCAACCGATCTGTTCGGTGAATGAAAGGCGCCGCCGCAAGGCGCCCATAAAAAAAGCGCCCCGAAGGGCGCTTTCTTCGTTCCGGTCCCGAAGGATCAGAAGTTGTGGCGGACGCCAGCGGCCAGCGAGCTGAAGTCCTGACCAGCGACGCCGGTGAAGTAGTTGCCCTTGGTCTGGTTGTCGACCTTGGTCCAGAAGCCGTAGACCTTGGTGCGCTTGCTCAGGTTGTAGTTGTAGCCAACCGTCAGCTGCTTGGCGCCGTCGTCGGCAATGATCTTGTCGGCCTTGCCGAAGTTCAGGTGGAACTCGGACTGACCCATCACGTACATGCCGGACAGGCGCCACGTGTTCCAGTCCTTCTTGCCTGCGGCACCGAAGGTGTTCTCGGCACGCTGGACATAGCCGCCGATGATCACGGGGCCAAACTCGTACAGACCGCGGACGGCGAGCTGGGTGAAGTCACCCTTCTTCTCGTAGCCGAGGCCGGCGTGGAAGGGGCCCATGTCGTAGTTGACGGCGATGTCTTCAGCGCGGGTCGTGGTGTTCTCACCAGCGGCCACCGACAGTTCGGCGGAGAAGCCGGCAACGCTCGGCGTGAAGTAGGAGACCTTGTTGTTCGTGTAGAACTGGGTCGCGTACAGCGCGTCGGACGAGGTGCCCGTGTCGTGGTTGTGGTTGCTGACGTAGTCGGCGGTCGCGAAATACGAGCCCGGGAACCACTTGCCGAGGCGGATGCCGCCGAAGCTGCCTTCCAGCTGGACCCACGAAGCGCGGTTCCAGAAGGTCGTGCCGCCGGTGGCGACGCCGGTGTCGCTGTTCACGCCGTGTTCCAGCGAGAAGGAAGCCTTCAGGCCACCACCGAGGTCTTCGCTGCCCTTGAAACCAAGGCGCGAAGAGTTGTTTTGCACAACGATCTTGCGGTCTTGCGAGCCGAACTTCTGGCTTTCGACCGTGGTATTCAGGCGACCCCACAGGGTGACGCTTTGAGCGAAAGCCGGAGCGGCGGCGGTAGCGGCCAGAGCGGCGACGAGTGCAATCTTCTTCATCGTTTGCCTTTGCAGAAAGGTTGGGCGGGGCCTGGAGCCCTGCCTAGAAGGACAGTGGCGGCCAGTATAGGAGCGGCTTTTGCTACGCCCGATGCCGGCGACGCGTGGATGCAACAGTGGGCCTAGGGAGCTTGAAAAGCGCCGCAACTGTCCTCAGGCGGCGATGTCGTCGGCGCTCAGCCCGGCCAGGTGGCGGTCGTCGTTCCAGCCGACCAGCGTGAAGCCCTCCGGCGTCGCCAGCAGCCGGTTGATGGTGGCATTGCCCAGTTGCCAGCTGCGCGGCGCGTCCAGCGCCACCTGGGTGGCGGCGCGGTAGAGGCAGTCCAGCACGCCGCCGTGGGCAACCAGCGCAATGCTCTGCCCGGGATGGGCGACGGCGGCGCGCCGGGCGGCCGCGAGACAGCGCGCACTGAATACAGTCAGGCTCTCGCCGCCGCCCACCGCGAAATCGGGTTCGCGCCTGCGCCAACGGGCGGCATCCTCGGGATAACCCCGATCAATCTCTTCCCAGCTCAGGCCCTCGAAGCGGCCGAAGGCGCGTTCGCGCAGGGCGGCGTCGAAGCTGATCGCCAGGCCCTGGGTAGCGGCCACGGCCTCGGCGGTCTGGCGGGCGCGGCTGAGGTCACTGGAATAGATGGCCGCCAACGGCTCGTCGGCCAGGGCTTCGGCCACGCGCTGGGCCTGGGCCAGGCCCAGCGGGCTCAGGGGGATGTCGGTATGCCCCTGGATGCGCGCGGCACGGTTCCAGGC
>NZ_JBFUFR010000058.1:0-33136 GCF_056403315.1 Roseateles sp. P2_H4
GCCCGGCGAGGCCACGCACTACAGCGTCAAGCTGCCGGCGGACCGTCGCGAACGCGCGCGCCTGCTGGCGCCGGACATCAAGCCCACGTTCACGGCCGCCGACCTCGCCAGCGCGGGCGCCCTGCCCTCGGAAGCCGCGCGCGACCACGAAGGAACCATGGCCGTCATCGAACTGCAGAACGGCCCGAAGAAGGCGCCCACCGTGCTGCTGGGCACGCAGAACTTCTGGGTCGTCACGCGCTACAACTGGTCGGCCTATTACGCGCTGGCCGTCATCGAGCTGGGCCAAGCCGTGAAGGCGCGCAAGCTGCAATCGCGATGAGCACGCTGAGGCCGCGCAAGCAGCCGACGCAGCCCCGCGCCGTCGAAACGGTGGCCTGCATCCTCGAGGCGGCGGCCCAGATCCTCGAAGCCCAGGGCTTCGAAGCTTTCAACACCAACGCGGTGGCCGAGCGCGCCGGCGTCAGCATCGGCTCGCTCTACCAATACTTTCCGGGCAAGGACGCGCTGCTGATCGCACTGATGCAGCGCGAGAAGGAGAGCTTTCGCGACGACGCCCACGCCGCTCTCGAACAGCACACGGGTCGCGCGGCGCTGCAGCACCTCATTGGCGCCGCCGTGCGTCAGCAGCTCAACCGCGCCGAACTGGCCCGCCTGCTGGACCTGGAGGAAGAGAAGCCTGCCACCCGCCAAGCGCTGGACGGCAAGAGCGGCTTCAGCGAGCTGATCCGCCGCGTCCTTGAAATGCCAGGCCTGCCGGCCCAGGCCGACATTGCGCACGCGGCCGACGATGTCGGCCAGCTCATCCGCGCGCTGACCGACGCCGCCGGCCTGCGTGGCGACCACGACGCCGTGGCACTGGAAAAACGCATCGTCGCGGCCGTCTTCGGCTATCTGGGCGCCGCGCAAATGTGAGCAAGCGTGCCGACCGGGCCGCCATACCCGGGAGGCTGCCCATGCGAGTAGCCCAAAGGCGCTCCAAAACCGACGATGGAGGCTCAGCAAATCCTCTGAAGCCTTCCATGACCACAACACTCGCCCCCATGAAGCTCAACCACCTGAGCTTCCCCTCCCTCGACCCCGCCCAGACCTCGGCCTTCTTCGTGAAGTACCTGGGCTTCACGCGCTCGCCGGCCGGGGCCTTCTGGATCCTGAAACGCCCCGGCTTCGATGTCGTCATCGAGAACGGCAGCGGCGCGCCGCCGGACTGGCCCCAGACCTTCCACGTCGGCTTCGAATTGCCGACGCGCGCCGACGTCGAGACGCTCTACGCCACGATGGCAGCCGACGGCGTGGCCATGGAGACTGAGGTCATCTCCCACGAACGCGGCTCGCGCTTCTTCTGCCGCGCGCCGGGCGGCGTGATGTTCGAACTGAACACGCGGGCCGACGCGGCCGAGGCTTACCGAAGCACGTTTGACTAATACGGACCGGGCATCAACACGCCTGCCTCGACCGAGATGAAGTAAGGCGCCACGGTGGGCCAGGTGGCCAGGTTGTATTGCCCGCCGGCCGTGCGTTTTTCGACCTGCAGGCTGCGAAAGGTCAGCGGCTTCTTGGCCTGCACCGTCGTCGGCGCCAGCGTCGGCTTGAGGAAATAGGCCCGGCCGGTGCGGCCGCCCAGGCCATCGTCATTGCCCATGACGGTGGCGACGTCGCCATCGACGACGACGGCCGTCTGCTCGTCCACGCCGATGCCGCGCAGCGCCTGCCAGCCGGCCCAGCCATCGGCCGACAACCGGGCCAGGAAGGTGACGAGGCGGCCCATGCGGTCGCGGGCGACGAGGTGGGCGTCGGTGATGACGTTCGCCATCAGCGGCAGCGCATTCAGGAAGCTGCGGTCCAGCGTGACGCTGCGGTCATAGGGGTTGGCCATGGCGGTGGCCGACGACACCGACTGGTTGGCACCCGAGTAGTCGAACTGCCCGAGCACCGCCAGACCGGCGCTGGTGCCGCCAAAGGGCACCTTGCGAGCGACGGCGGCCTTCATCGCGGTCTCCAGCGGCGTGCCGGCCCATTGGGCGATATAGGTGGACTGGTCGCCGCCGGCGATGAACAGCACGTCCGCCCGCGCCACCAGGTCCAGCACCTCGGGTGCGCTGGCGCCGGCCCGCGTCTTCAGCACGATGGACTCGACCGAGTCGACGCCGTCCATGGCCATCAGATAGGCGTTGTAGCCGTCGGCGCCCGAGGTGCGCAGCACGACGACATCGACCTTGGCCGCCGTGCCGCCGCGGGCCTTGGCGATCATGGCGCGGAAGGCGTCGTCAACGTCGATGCCGCCGCCCATCAGTACCAGCTGGTTGCTTGCCGGCGGCGGCGGCAGCGCATCGGCCGCGTTGCCGCTGCGGTAGACGTCGTAGTCCTTGTTGCCGGCCGTGGCCTTGGCGCCGCTGCCGGCACTGCCGCCACCCGCGGCAGCGGCCAGGCTCACGCAGAGCAGGCCCAACGAGACGGCGCGACGGGTCCAGACTTCCAGACGCTTCTTCATGTGATCTCCCCGGATATTGGCCGGGCGAGTGTGGCAGCCCCGGCCTCAGAAGGCCAGTTCGGCCTCGGCAGTGGACGCCTCCTCCACGGGCGGGCCTTCCGGCCCCGAGCTGGTGGGGCTGCGGTCCAGCCAGTAGCGCTGGCGCAGCTCGCGCTCGCAGCTCGACTCGCCCGTGCCGCTCTGCCAGCGCCAGGCCCCGCAGGCCGGGCTGGCCACGATCGCAATGCCGGCCGCCTGGTAGCGCGCCAGCACCGGTGGCGCCGGGTGGCCGAAGCGGCTGCGGTAGCCGGCCTGCACCAAGCCGACGCCCGGCGTCACGGCGGCCAGCAGCTCGGCACTCGACGAGGTCTTGCTGCCATGGTGAGGCACCAGCAGCACGTCGGCATGCAGATCCGCCTCGCGCTTCACGAGCTGCCGTTCCTGCTCGGCCTCCAGATCGCCCGCCAGCAGCACGCGCCGACCCGAGGCCGACGTGATGCGCAGCACGCAGGACAGGTCGTTGGATTTGAGCCCGGCGTCGTAGCTGGCCGGGGTCGGGTGCAACAAATCGAAGCGCACCCCATCCCAGTTCCAGCCCTGGCCAGCCTCGCAACGCAGAGCCGTCGGCCCGGCGCTCAACAAGGGGTGGCCGGGCTCCAATGAACTGCGCAGTTCGCCCACGGGCAAGGCCTGCATCAGCGTCGCGGCGCCGCCGACATGGTCGCTGTCGCGGTGGCTGAGCATCAGCATGTCCAGCCGCTGTACGCCCAGGCGCCGCAGCAAGGGCAGCAGCACGCGCTCGCCGGCATCCGCGCCGGGTGCGTAGACGGGGCCGGAGTCGAAGAGCAAGGCATGCCCGCCGGTGCGGATCAGCACCGCGTTGCCCTGGCCGATGTCGGGCGCCAGCAACTCGAACTCACCGGGCGGTGGCTGCGGCACGGCCGGCCACAACAGCGGCAGCGTCATCAGCAGGCCGGCGGCACGCAGCCGCCACGGCAGCCTCAGCGCGATCAGCACGGCGCCAGCCAAGGCCAGACCCTGCGACCACAGCGGCGCCGCCGGCAGCCACCACACCGCCGCGGGCCAGGCGATCAACAGCTTGAGCCAGGCCATCAACCCCTGCATCAGCAGCGCGGCCAACGCCCACAGGGGTGGAAACAGGCCGCCAGCCAGGGCCAGCGGCGTGATGATGAAGCTGATCAGCGGGATGGCGACGAGGTTGGCCAGCAGGCCGACGAGCGAGAGCTGCGCAAAGCAGATCAGGCTCAGCGGCGCGAGGCCGACGGTGGCGATGGCCTGGGTGCGCAGCGCCGCCTTGAAGCGCGCCCACCAGCCCACGGCGTGCTCGCCGCCGGCGGCCGTCAGCAGACCCACGGCCCCGAAGGACAGCCAGAAGCCCGGCTGCATCAGCGCCCAGGGGTCCACCACCGTGACGGCGACGGCCGCGCCCAGCAGCACCAGCGGCCAGGGCCAGCGCAGACCGAGGCTGCGCAGCGCCGCAACGGCCGCCAGCATGACGACGGTGCGTTGCGCCGGCACGCCCCAGCCAGAGAACAGCGCATAGGCGAAGGCCACCGCCACACCCACCCAGCGCGCCGCCGTGGGCGCCGGCCAGCGCAGGCAGAGCCAGCGGCTGCGGCGCCACAGCGGCGCCACGAGGGCAGAGGCCAGCCAGCCGAGCAGCACCACGTGGCTGCCGGAGACCGACAAGAGATGACTCACGCCAGTGTCGCGGAACAGATTCCAGTCGCTGTGGGATGGTTTGAAAGAAAACTCTCTTGAGCTCTCAGAAACTGTCTTGAGCTAGGCAGGTGTCTTGAGCTGGCGGCCCCCTGAGCAGCCCCTTCTGCGATGAGACCCCGAAAGAGTCTTGAGCTATGCCCTCGAAACCCGCGTCAACGCTAGCGGCCGCCACGCGATGTCGGCAAGTCCTAACGAGCCTCAAACAGGGTCGAGGGGGCATGAATTCTGAGTTTCCCTCCGCATACCGACATCCCGAGTGGGCCGCTAGTTTCTCTGCCGATGCCCAGAGATGAAAGCTGACTCGCCCAGCTCCGTCTAGCGACCAGGAATGACAAAGGCGCCCGAATCGGGCGCCTCTGAAGAAATCGCGATGGGCGAATGCTGAGGAGTCAGACCTCCTCGAGCGGGAAGCGCCCATCGGCGGCACGGGCCAAGCCCTCCACAGTCGACAAGTCATCTAGCCACTGCACAAAGTCGTCGCGGCCTGGAATCTCCAGAGAAGAAATCCTTCCCGTCTCGACCCATGCCGCAATCGTGGTGCGCATCTCATAGAACCTGTCCAGCAGCAGTGGCGCTGCAGCCAGCAGACGCGCCGTGTTCATGTCCGGAACGTCACGAGCAATGAAGCGGCCTGACTCGTCGACGACGTCAAAGCAACGGGCGTCGGTCGATGAGACTCGAACGAAAAGCTCTAGAGGGATGCGATTGCCGTCAACGTAGTTCGGCTGGGGGGAAGGTAGGCATTTCTACGTGCACTAGAGTGGGAGAAGCTACGTGTAGGGCCTAGTCCTTAGCCTTGTGTACGGTCTCGCACGCAACCCTCTTAGGCCCATTCGCAGCTTCGGTAGCTCCGACAAACGGTGACCTCCCCTCGGCTGCAGCCTGAAGCTGCTCGTCGCTCCATTGGCGGTACGGTCGGTAGTTCGGACCGGAGGACCCGCAGGCTCCTTGAATTCCTACGATGAAGGCTTCCTCAACGTCCTCGTTCATCTCATGACGAGCGACGATGACGGTGCTCCGCGCAACGAGGGCGACAAAGAAGCGACGGCCTTGTCTTGGAAAATTGGTGTCCCAAACGTCGACCGCCACCGCGGCGGCCGCTGTCGTGAGGGCAAGTACGGTCCGGTTCTCGAGCAAGTCGTCGCTATGGCGGTTGTAGACATCGAGCTCGGCTCCAGCCAACGTTTTCAATTCTGGCTCAAGCTCTTCAGGGAGAAACAGCAGCAACAACTCTGCGTCGACACCTAGCGCGGTGGGCCAGGCCTCTTTGGCCACCTTGTGCGCAGCACCGTGTTGGGCCGAGATGTTCTCGCGCACCCAAGGCAGCATATCTGCCACCAGGGGAAACGTTTCCGATGCTGATTTCAGGTCGAAGGTGTGGGTGATGACAGGCATGATCGAAGCGGTAGTGAGTGACTTCAGGTATTGCCACGGGCATTTATCCGTCCAAGCAGATATCCTGCCCGTGGAAAGACCCAAGTACTTCGTACAAGGGCGCGCACATCGGGTCCATGCGGTCAGCGACCAGCAGCGCATGGGCGCTCCAAGCGTCAAATCGGGCGCGCCCCTCGGCTTGAGCTTCAGGGTGAGCCCGAAGCGCCTCAACGGTGGCCCGGATGTCTTCAGCAGCCCTGCGGCGCCGAGCGACCTCAGCAATCTCCTGCCGCACCTTCTCTCGCTGCGCCTCGATAGCCGCCAGGCGAGCAGCTTCCCTCGCCTGTGCGCGTCGCTCCTCTTCCGCTCGCTCCAGCGTGGCCGCTTTCAGGCGCTCTTCGAAAAGGAGCTGCATGTGCGCTCGAAAAGTTAGCTCCGCCCTTTTCAAAAGGGCCTCGACGATTGCCGGCAGCTGCTTTTCAAGCCGGCCTTCAGCGCCGTCCATCCACTCTTGAACGCCTTCAGGAGATTTCACGCTCCCGACGGTAAGCGTGGTCGCCATGACCTTCCTGCGCTCGCGACCTTGAAGTTCAGACGACGGCTCCACTACCCTGAGGTTCATCGTGACCGCCCCGAAATCAAGGTGAAGGACAAGTCGGTGCACGGTCCCGACGCCGCGAATCCACTCTTCCTCAGGCCGCACTTCGTGCTTACCGTAGAGCGGTGTCAGCGCCCTAGCCAAGCTGTTGAAGATGCGCAGCTGCCGCTGAAAAGCTGGCGTATCAAAAAGCGGCTTCTCCCAACCACCACTTTCAGCCTTCAGCCTGCGTCTAGCTTCGGCTGCCAGCACGCGACCCAATGCCGGGTCCGAGGTCTCCAGGTCTCGGCAGGCTGTTACCTTGCCGACCTGCTTGAGCGCAAACGACACTTGCTGGTCAACCTCCTCGGAGAACGCCGGCGGTTGCAGCGGGTCGCCAGCGACTGGTACGGCGTGAACGTACCGCCAGCGCTCCTCTCCTATCAACACTGCGTTGGCCTGGCCAGGCAACCGCATCGGAAGCGGCAGACGGCGACCTTCGCCACCTGCAGCCGCCCTTGCCCAGTACCCTGCCGGGGGCGCTGGAATCCGCGCTTTTTTGCAGTGCTTCCCGATGGCGACATCTGATACGCCGAACTGCTTGGCCAAGGTCGTGCGCGGCTGAGACCACACGAGTTCATGCAGCGCCTGGCGGGTCAGCGTCGTAGCCATCGAAACACTCCTTCCTATTCCAATGAAGGAGATCGTTTTAGCTCAGGCGATGGGACATCTCCATCTTGCTCAGCTGGGTCCTGACCGGAAACACGGCATCAGCGCCACGTGGAACTTCTCAGTTCTCACGAGAGGTACGGTGAAGTCTGAAAGGAAGCACCAGACCAGCAGACCTTCAGCTGAAGGCCTGAAAGGCTGAAAACCATGCTGAAGTGGACGTCATGGTGCGTGCAGGCGGAGCCACGGGACGGGCACCGGCAAGCTATTCGTCAGGAGGAGGCGTACCATCGACTCCGAGAGCAATCTCCCTGCTTTTCCTCCCTGAGCAGGAGCTTCGGCGCGATGACAGCGAAGAGGCTTTGCCGCCCCGGCCATGTGCCGGGGTTTTTCTTTCTGAGGACAGAGCCCCACCTCAGATGCCCTGGGGCGTGCACAGCGGCTATGAAGACGAAATGATCGCCTACGGGTACCAGCACGAAGGTCTCAACGACCTGCTGGAGACAGAGATCAAGTGTCAGAAGTCTGATGTCGGCGAAAAGATTAAGGCCATCACGTCCGGTGCCGACGCCGCGAGACGCCTGATCGAATTGGTCGCAGCCAGGGCGAGATTCCCCCTCGGGAAATCGTCGACAAATGGGTTCCGCTGAAGGGCCAGCCAAGAGCGGACAAATCAGCCGCCATGCGGGGAGACTTCGGCACCAGAACGGTTTCTTTCATGGCGCGCGGCACGCGATACCTAGCTGCCGTCTGGCAGGCGGGCATGGCCCCAGGGAGGCGGAGACGCACTCACCAAGACGAGCAAAATGATTGCAGAGGCCACCATCATGGATCTCTACAACGACCCAAAGGTTGTGCCTTCCATCGCGCTGAACCACCTGTACCCGGAGGATGCAGACGCCGACTGGTCGAACCTTTAACTAGATTCGCGGGCGCAGCTTGGCCTCGGGCACCGGCCGGGGTGACCCTCGCATGGGATCGACTGAAGAGGTCGGTCCATCCGAGGCAGGATGAGCGGCAGTAGCCTTGCGAACATCGCGCGCCACATCGAGCAATCGTTCGTAGATGCGCTTGCCTAGACCTGCCTGGCTGACCGGCAGTCCAGCGGCGTCGCGCTGGTCGACGAGGTTGCGCCCCTTCCATTCGTAAGCTCCCTTGCCATCGGGTCCCGAATTGAAGAAACGCTCGTAGTCCATCCCGGCCGCCTTCATCTTTGCGTGGGCGGAGAGCATGTGATTCAGCGTCTCAGAGACTGATGCGATGAGCAACCGCAGCCGGATGCGCTGATGGTTGTCCCAGTTCATCTTCGGCTCAGGTGTCCCGGAAACCACCAGCGCAGGGTTGCCAAAGCGTCGAACAAACTCCCTGCCTGCATCCCTACCGTAGTCTGCGAGCTGCTTTATCCGCTCACGAGGCATGTTGAGGTTGAGCCCTCCCTCGTTGGCTGTCAGTCGGATGACGGCGATGCGGTCGCGGTAGCCAGGCAGATGCGACAGGGCTTCGTGGTTCCAATCCTTGGCAACGTTGAGTAAAGCACCAAGGAAGCCAGCTATAGATCCAAATCCTGAATTACCAATCTCTCGTCGGTTGACCAGAATCCCACCACCGTTGCTGGTCGGCATGTAAACACGCGGCTGACATTCGTCCTCAGCTGTGCCCAGATCCAGGCCGAACGTTGGTCGAGCAGGCACTGGGCTGTCAAAGAAGTGGATAGGAAAGTTCGAGCTGACGCCACCGTCGGTGAACCAGCACCGCTTCGGGCATCCTTGCGGTGCGCCATCTCTGAAGTCAAACGAGTAGAGCGGCACGGCGCTTAGAAGAATGGGAAAGCTCAAGCTCATGCGCACCGCGACGACGACGGGAAGGTCGGCAGGCTCTGGCAAGCGGCAAAAGCCCTCGAAGTCAGCCTGAGCGAATCGGGGAGTCAATTCCTCCGCTGCGAGGGCTCGTTGGTGTGCGCACATCCAACGAACAAGATCGGCCGGGAAAAGCTTCTCAAACTCGTCGCGCCGGAAGTAGAACTGACGGTTCTCCTTGACCACCTCGTCATCGCGAAAAGGCAGCCTGAAGGGCCTACCCATCGTCAGGCAGGTCGTCATCACCTGCAGGTCCACGCCGCACTTCACCAAATCACCAAACGTTAGCGGCTTGCATCGGTCCAGAGGCATCGGGCGCGACCCTGAAATCGACGTCTCCCCGCTGAGCGTGTCATAGAACTCGGTCAGCCATACGGTTAGCGCCTCCCCTCTGGTTTGCTTGCCATTGGGCATGCCGGTGCAGATGCCGAAACCGTTGAGCGGCAGCCTGCGCACTAGAGTCAAGACGACCTGGCCGAGCGCGAACGTCGTCGCACAGATCAATCCAAGCGCCGCCGCCGAACCAAGCGCAAGCACGTTCCTCATCTCCCACGGAGTCGTCCAAAGCGCCACGCTGCCCAGCAAACCGCCTGCAATCGCAGCAACCCAGAACCTCAGCAGCAGACCTCCCCAGAGGCTCCAGACCAACCTGGCGCCCGACTTCCCCAAGAGACCTTTCGCCAACGAGAACACGCTGCCCAAGCCTGCGCTCGCCTGAAAGAACGCCTCCAGCTTGTTTGCCGCGCCCTTTGCTGGGCTTCCTAGAAGTGTCGGGAGCTCGGCCAACTCCTCGAAGTCCTTGTGGTCCTCGCTGAGCAGCCCGGCCTTGCGGCGCTGTCGGCCTACCTCTGCCGCCGCTACTGCAGCGGCAGCAATCGCACCCGCGCTGGTTCCACCAATGCTGCGTAAGCGGAAGGCTTTCGCGATTTCCACGATGGCTAGGGGATAGACCACACCGCTCGTGATGCCGCCTTTCATGACGAGATCACACTCGTCAACGAACGCTTGCCTCCTGACTTGAACGGCGGGTGGCCCCGCCGTAGCTGCGCCAGCGTTTGTCATGGCCTGCTCCCTTTTCGACCTTGCCGAAATCTACAGCGTTGTTGTCTGGGCACCTACCAAGGACCTCATCCAACTTGACTAGCGTCCTTGTTCACAAACCAACAGCGTAGGCGCATGCTTTCGGCCTCCTGAGCAGCTCTACATGGCCTCTATGAACCGTCACTTTCAGCGCGACTATCCGAGCGATTGGGATGTGCCTTCCGCGGTTTATGCCCGTCTAGACCACGTGGAATTACCAACGCCTGGCGAGTGGACCGTTCTGCTGGCGTTCGACGCGGTGGACGCGCGGTGGTTTGCCACCCGCGCGATGACGGATACACGGTTCGACCTGGACCATCCTGATTCGGCCATAGCAGAGCAGGCAGCGAGACCCATCAAGCCTCTCTTGTCCGGCCAAGGTGTCAGCCTCTTTGACGATGCCCCTCTATTCCGAATCGAGGTCGAACATCCCATCGGGCAGGACCTCTTCGGCTATGGCACACCGGACTTCGTCGACACCGGACGCTCGGACACCGGCCTCGGAGCTCTGGAAGATGCTTGGTTCGCCTTCGACCTGGGGGCTGACCAGGTTGACGGTGCAAGTGCGGCAGCTGTCTATCCGACCCTCTTCGGCCAGGCCAGAAGCGCCTACCTCAAGGGAACGATGCCTTCAGTTCAGCAGGGCAAGGCGCTGTCGGGCATCTTTTCACTTCTCAGCTTGCCGAGCATCTCCACCCCTCAGTTGGAAAGCAAGCTTTCCGTCGCCAAGGCGGACTTGCTGGCGGTCTATGACGTAGGTCAGGGAAACAGCAACGCTCTGCTCGAGGAGAACCTGGGGCAAGCCGCGCCAACGCTCTATTTCGACCTCGGCGCTGGCGTCTATCGGAACCAGCACACCACACCACCAAATCTCGTGTTCTGCTTCACCTACACGCCTCCAATCGTGTTGTCGCACTGGGATGCCGACCATTGGGCCGGAGCGTTCGCGAGCTCGACGGGTGGTTCGAACCCGTACCCAGCACTTTTACAGGACTGGTACGCGCCGCTGCAGACCGTCGGGCCAGTACACGTCGCCTTTGCTCATCAGGTGATCGCCGCTGGTGGCTCGATGTCCACCTACACCGCCTCGGCAGGGACCGTGGGCACGGCGGGCCTTGGAGCCACCAGAGAGCTACGCTTCGTGCTGGGTTCAGGCACCGACAGGAACAACACCGGCATCGCTGTCGCGGTTGAGGACACCTCGCTCGGCCCCCCTCGCAGCTGGCTGCTCACAGGCGATTGTGACTACAAGTACTTCGTGCCGCACCTCAACCCTGAGCCGCCGGTTGGGCTTGTCGTCCCTCACCACGGAGCCGACTTAGCCAGTGGGGTGGCGGCCCCATCGCCGGTGGCTCTGCCAAACGGCTACTGCCGAGTTCTGTATTCGTTCGGCGCCGGGAACAAGCACGRAAGAAAGCAACACCCGACCGCCGCGGGTATGAACCTGCATGTCATGCCGGGTTGGAATCACGGCGCATGGACAGCCGCGGCACCCGGAGCGGGGGTTGCTGGAGGCGACGTATTGGCTACCGAGACGCACGGCGCTCTGGGAGCTTCTGGAACAAAGCTTGGAGGGTGCCTTGTCGGATGGGATCACGCGCCGGCTCCTGTTGCTGCGCCTTGCGGAGGTTCAGGGCCGGTCTACTGCACGATCTCGCCGATTCAAGCTTGAACGAGAACCAAGCAGTGCTTGTGCGGTCTCCCGGCGTGTAAGTCGGGGGGCCGGGGCCAGTCAGACTGCTTGGCCTAGAGGCTACTAATCGTCGTCTCCCGAGGGCTATGAGTTTCCCCAAAGCTTGCGAAGCTCGTCCTCTGTTCCGTTGAACCAATCTCGATCGCAGCGGCCGATGCCGGGCACATCGTGCGGCAGGTCTCCCGCTGCGCCATCGGTGTATTGCCACATGGTCCATCGACTCCAAACCTTTGGAATCAGCGGTGGCTGACCATAGCGAGCAAACCAGAGCCAGCAATTCGATAGCTCCGTTTGCGACGGCGAGGTGATGCCGGCTGCGGTTAGAGCCTCCTTGATGGTGTGGCCGGAGTACAGGCCCGGATAGCGGCCGGTGCGGGTGAATATGTGGTGCACGAACTGCTCCGCCTCCAGCAGCGACATGTCGTGCCCCTGAGGGTTGGATTCGAAATCCAGGACGAGCAAGGACGTGTCGCCAACGTTCGACAGGAAAAACTCGGCTTGCGCGACGGGGTCCCCGGCGGTTCCAAAATGATAGGCACCAAAGAGCAGGCCGGCGTTCTTCGCGCGCTTCGCATTGCCTGCAAACGTCGGGTCCTTAAACGAGAAGCCTTGAGTCGCCTTCTGAATGACCCCAAGAACTCCGGCATTGGCGACCTTTTCGAAGCTCGACACCTTGTTATGGTGCGAGATGTCGATGACTACGTTGAGCATGTTCATAGACTTCTCTACTTTCCGAAAGCGCCTGTGGACTCCGACGCAGAACCGAACTTCAGGCCTGCGAGCGCGAACGGAGAGTTGTTCCCGTTCTTTTGTCCGCCCTGGCCGCCGATAGTCAAAACCAGCCATAGGTCCTTGCTGACCATGAGTTCACCGCCAAGCGCTAGCTTGCGGGACGTTTCGGACCCGCCAGTGTCGAACTTGGCATGCTGGACGCTGAACTCTGCGCTCACGTTTCGCTTGTCGGAGCCGTACTTGTAGCCAATGCCCAGAAGGTCTCCGCGGCGAAGCTCAAACCCGCGTGCGTCCGTCGTGCTCGCCACCTCCTCCCGGTTGGTTCGCCTGTAGTGAAAGAGGGCCTGAGACCGGTTCTCCTTGGCCATCTCCGCCAAGTCCTTTCCCATGTCGTCGCCATCTAGGTTGAGGCTGTAGGTCGTCCACAGTCCCGCTGCACCCTTGTGAGTGCCGCCACCTCGGTTGTGAACTGCCTGCGCAAGGCCGGCGGTCCAGCGAGTGCTGTTCCAGGTCGCCGTCTTGAACTTCGTACGACAGTCGTCGTACGCATCGGATAGCCGCCTGGTGGCGGCAATCATCAGCGGCCCAGGCTTAGGACCCACCTTCTTCGCTACAGAGCCGCCAGCGGCCTCTCCATCGGCCGTCTTATCGGACTTCTGCTGCTCGTTCAAAGTCTCTTGAACCCAAGCAACCCCATCGGCCGAGTTGATGGTGAGCTCGTTCTTCACGGCTTTGTTGAAGCAGATGCTCAACGCTTCAGACAACCGAGGGTCCCCGTCATCGAAGAAGATGAACGAGGCACCTCCCGACAATCGCGTGATGTTGCCTCCACCAGTGACGTCTTGCTTGATCGCACCGAAGGAGAGCTGCGCATTCGAAAGAACGCGGACGTCGAGGTTTTCCTTGTAGGTCTTGAGGGTAGTCTTAGCACCAAACGCCAGCATGTACGGCGCGATGTCGAAGCCCACGCCCTTCCCTAACTTCTCCTTGTCCGACAGCCCTTGAACAAGCGAAACCGCCAAGTCTCGAGGAGCCTTCGGTTGCAGAATCGTCTCCGGCGTCGCGCCTAGGACTGAAAACGCCGGGGTCGTCGGAATTGACATGTCGACCAAGTAGTTCTTGTAGTCCGCGACCGCGGCAGCTCCCTTCTCGTTGAGCTTGTCCTGCACACCTTTGATTTGTTGGGCAAGAAATGGATTCGGCTGACCACCATCAGCCTCGCTTGCCTTTCCTTCCGGAGCTGCTGCGGCGATCTTGGGGCTAGTTCCCCCAGGCTTCGCCGCTGCATCGGCAGCGGCTCCTGCAGCGCTCGCCGTGCTGAGCTTCGCAGCTGGAATGGTGATTTGGAAACTGCCGTCCGGCAGCTTCTTTACCTCTGGCGGCTTTGCGAGCCCCGTAATGACCAAGGTCACATCTCCTTCCGCTGCAAGAGCTGTGGCGCCAAACAGGCCGACCATTGCGGCGATGAGTAGGCGCCTCATGGCTGCACCTGAATCTGGATGGAACTGACGAACGTAGCAGCCGCTGCCGCCTCGCTCAGAGTGGTAATCATTGGCGACGCCTGACCACCTTGGATGAGGAAGGAATCTGCTGAAAACTGGGCCGGGTTTGTGGACGCGCCGATGCCCCCGACGGCGACCACGAACCAACCGTCTCGGTCTACCCACTCCGCGGGCAATGGATGCAAATCGTCGACCTCGTCAGGGTCGTCAGCCGTCACGAAAGCGATCGCCTTAGAGAAGTTCAGGTCTGGCGGCACCATTGCTATGGTGTACGACGCGCGATTGGTAAACCCGATTACCACCCTCACTTGTGGTGTCGGTCCGCTCCTATGCAAGGTCATGACTGGAATTGCCACGGTTCGCTCCCCGGGGTTAAGAAATCTTTTGCTCGACAGTCGGCTTTACACTCTCGCCCGACTTCCCAAGCAGGTACGTCGCCGTGCTGGCGCCCACCAGCGCCGCCCAGCTCTTGTCGATATTGGCCACCGAACCGTAGGTAATGAGCTCGGCCCAGACGACATAAAGCACCAGGCCGTTTAGGATGGCCGACTGAACTCGATGAAGGGCAAAACCATCGCCATCCTCAAAGAAGTCACGGATAAAGCTAGAGGCGTTTGGATTGCTAGCCTCTTTGAACCGGTCTATCAACGCGCTAGCCCCTGTGCCGAGACCAGTTGCCGCGACCATGAAGGCAAGGCCGCCGTCGGCGACCGACGGCAAAACCCCGGTGTGAAACAACATCAGGATGATTGCTGCACTAGTCGTCAGCACCCAGCACGCCAGCACCAGCCTCGATAAGCTGTAGCTGAGCTCGCCACGCTTCCGGTCAGCCAAAGCTCTTGATGAGCGCCACACTATCGCGAGCAAAACCAAACAAAGCATCAGCGCGCCGAACCCGATCGCAGGGCTACCTCCGCCGATGCGTAAGGGAATCTTTTCAGGAGCCACCGCCACTTCGGCGTCACCTCCGCCAAAGCCAACCCAAACTGCCCGATCCGCGCCATCGCTCCACGCTCGTTGCAGCAACTCGTTCCAGTTGGATATCGAAGATGCCGGCCGATCAAGTCTGAATCGCACGAGCAGGCGTCCGCCCTCGATGAAGCGTCCAGTAGATGCAAGGCCTTGGATTGGAAGATGGTCCAAGAACAGGACGGGACCGCTGGTTGCACCGATGCACTTCGCAAGCTCGCTTCCGAGCTTCATGGACAAAGTGAGCTCTTGCCGCGGAGCCAAGGCAGTCTTGGTCACTCTCAGATCTACGTCGTCCACCGCACCTGCAGTGGCCTTTGCCGTCCGAAGAAGCAAAGTCTCCATCTGGCACCCTGACGGAACAAACGTACCTGCGGTCGGTGCAGATCCAGCTATGGACGGGGGCTTTAAGTCGTTCGCCGGCAAGGAGTCCTTAGGCTTGGTTGCACCGGCAGCAGCCGCGCCCTTCTTTTGTGCATCCAGGACAGCCTGGACATCGATCGCTTGCGCCCAGACCGAGCCTCCCACGGCAAGTGCGCAGATCAAGCCAATTGAGCGGAGGCAGAACATGGTCGTGCATCGTGGTGCCCGCTCTCAAACGCGTCATCCCAAATTTTGATGAGCGACCGACGGGAACTGTGGTTGCGGTTCTGTCACGTAGCGTCCGCTCGGACCACGAGCTAGTTTCAGGTCAACGTTGGCACCAGGAGTTATCACTACCGAGTACCGATCGACGCCGGCTATTCGAGAACCGCACTGACATACAGCGCCCGCGCGGCAGCACTAGCTTCGCGTGCGGCTCGCTCACCTGCAAACGCGGTGCGAGCATGGCGACTGCCGATGCCGCTTGATTCTCAGCGTGCGAATCGCCTAGAACGGCAGTGCTGGCTTGGCTTCGGTGCTGTCCAATGGACGAAGGAGAAAGGCTATGACCTCTTTGAGAGTCGCAGAGCAAGCCAAAGCCCGTGCAGCGCCAACGACTTCCTTCTCGTGTTGTTCTTCGAGCAGCAAACGTTGAAGCGCGATAGCCATCAGAAACTCGAGAGCTCCCTCCCCGGCCGGCTCATGAATTCTCTTGAGCATGCGAAGTAGGATGGCGCGCATCCGGCTACTCGCCGCGTTATCCATACGGTAGTCGAGCTCGGACGGGAACGCATTGCGCAGCAACGCCGCCTGGATCACGCCGTCGTTGAACCGCGCAAAGTTCTCAGGGTCGAGAAGCACGTGGCGAAAGCTCAACGAGCTCAGCCGCTTCTCAGCATCGACATCTTTGTCCTCTCGCGCCCTCTGCAGCAGCAGGCCGACAGTGCCGAGCACGCTTGCCTGATGAGCACCTGCCTTGTAGGGCTTTCCGGCCCAATAAGCGTAGCCTGGTCGGAGTTCTAAAGCATTCGCGGCCTGGTCGCCCCATGGCAGGAGAACGCTTGCCTCTATAGGCTCATTCTGACCAAGCAGCCCAGCGCGACGCTTGAGTGGCTCCGGAATCTGGGATGCATCGAAAGATGGATCGTAATATGTATGCGCTTCGTCGCTGAAGCTCCGCCCCAACTGCAGACCGATCGCGAGCCTCTTGTAAGCCGTGAATTCATGCTTCACCGGCTTGGCATGCTCAAGGTTCGGTCCGAGCGTCTTGGTCTCTTCTCTTGTCTCGGTGACCTGGATTCCCACGACGTAAAGACGAGGCCCATCGTGCAGGTCTCTAAGTGCTCGGCTCGTCTCAAGCAGCTGCGACCCCTTGCCTACTACGGCAGCGCACACTAAGACGCCGTCGGTCTTTGCGAGCCCCAGAGATTCAACTTCCGAAGCAGCGTTGACACGCAGCTCGAGCTTCGGGAACTGGTCAGCGCAGAGCTTCTGGATCAGCAACGCCAATTCACGCGACGCCGGATCGTCCTGGTGAAGGATGACCCGAGTTGCGGCACGAACACGCAGTCGCAGCTGACTCCTCAGCCAGTTCTGGAAGTCTGGGTCCTTGACCAAGGCATGTCCGTCGACGTAGAGCGCCCGCGGCGGCGCGGATGGAACCGGCGGACGGCGCCAGGCGTCGAAAACCCCTGCACCGGCCAAATCTCGAAGAATGTCCGTCTCAGCGGTCTTGTGGTGAACCTCTGAAAGAAGAATCTTCTTCGCGGGCTCCGGCTGAGGCAGGAAGTTTTCGCCGTCCATCAAAATGCAAAGCTGCGGCGGCCCCTTTGACTGAGTGCGCATTGGCCGCTCAATCGCAAAAAGGGCCCCGTCTTCGTACTGGGTGACCGGCAGCGCCGTAAGCAGCGTCACCACGTCCTCCGCGTTCGCCCGCTTTTCCTGTACCCAGCGCTGGTGCATCGACATGGATGTCGATGCTGAAATGACGCAGATGGCAGAGCGCGGTGGCGGACGATCGACCTTGGCGATGCCGCCATAGGAGTGAAAGCTCTCGACCGTCAGGTACGTTGGGACAGCCCGCCCCAACGAAATCAGCTCCTTCAATGCGTAGGCCACCGGCGCGATCGCCATGGTGTCGATGAACAGGTAGCGCAGCTCGGTCGTCAGATTCAGCCGCTTCGGCCCGAGCTTACGCAACAAGGCAAAGCCCACGAACCCGACAGCTGCGGAGCTGCTCAAGGCAATGTCCGGCTTCAGAAAAAACTCTTCGCGCTTGCCGGAGGGCTTCTGATACGCATATCCGGCCGGAGCTGACAGCACGACCGTCTCCGCCTTGAACAGCGACGCAAGCCCTGTCGCGAGCACGTCTTGCAGCTGACTCTTTAGCAGGTCGGCAAATGCCTTAGCAAGGCTTCGGTCGGCAGTCTCCAGGCGCCGCACAGTCAGCCTTCCGGACTTGACGTCGAACGCCGCCGTCAGCAGGCTTGCGCGCCCGCGGAAACGCATCCACTCGTTCTTGGCGCTATCCCCTGTCAGCGCAAGCTCTAGCTCATCCGACTGATCTACGTGGACTATTGCAACGACATCGGGCTGAACCGGCCGCTTTGACAGTGATAAGAGCAGTTCATCTACAGCCCCCTCAACCATAGGCCCCGGCGGCTTGTAGACGACGGCCATCTGCGGACAGTACGCGTTGTCTCTCTCCAGAGCGTGCTGGAAGACGAAAAATGCATTGGCGCCTAGCATCGTCAACTCACCCTGAAGCAGACGGTATAGCCGGTACCGGCGATCAGAGGTGCCGATTGGCCCTTGGGGCGCCTTGGCTTAGGCACGAAGTCCGACTGAGCAACTCCGGTCGAAAAGTCCTGGTACAGGCTCATGCGGCCAGTCCGCAGGGTCATGAACGCATTGAGCTTTCCCATCGCGCTAACCGCCGTCGACAGGCCTACACCAGCGCTTTGAACCGACTTGGTAGTGGCATGTTTTTCGAAGCATTCGCGTACGGCGGCGAGCTCATCACCCACAGCGAAGTCCGCGTAGCTACGTGCACCGCTCTTTCTCGAAAGCCATCTCAGCCCCATGCCTGGGCCGGTGTCAAAAACGCTCAACTCGATGAAGCGGATGGGCTTGGCCGTGCCAGCGATTTTGGGCACATCTTCCGGGCCCAGCTGAGCTCTGGTCCGCCCCCCCACCACGGCGGACTTTGTGAGATAACTCTTAAGCGGCACATCGTCACCGGCAAGATCAACTAACTCCTTCGGGTGGTTCACCGAGGTCAGCTTGACGGAGATCCCTCGAACGCCTGCCTGGTATCGCTTTCCCGACACGTCGTATGCGCCATGCTGGTCCGTGTTTAAAAACAGTTGATAGACGAGCGAGCTGAGCAGGCCCAGCTGAACGGCGTCCAGCTGGTTGACGAGCCCGCCGCCCATCGTTTGAAGAAGGTTCTTGAGGAGCTCTAGGAAATCGGAAATGCCTCGCACCGAGTCCGCCGCGCTCTTGGAATAGAGGGTGTTGAGAAACTCGCTGCGTGCGCCGGCGAAGCAGACCAACGCCACAGCTTGACCTCGAACTGTTGAGCGCAGGTCACCCCCGTCCATCGCCTGCACCATAGGCGCTACAGCCTGCAGAGCCTCAAAGCGGCTTTGAGCAATCTGGCCAGACTCCACCCTTTCGGCAAAGTAAAGGGCTGTCATACCAGGCAAGGTTCTGGCGAAGCGATTCTGCGTGTCTACCGACGTGCCGTAGGGACGCGCCAAATGGATGACCCTGTGGGTCTGACCCTGAGCCCAGGTGGCAATAGCCTGTACTGCCTGGGGCGCTGCCCCGAGTGCACCACCGTGACTAAGCTTCACCGGCATCCAAAGAGGCTGCTCCCCTCCTTGTTCCAATGAAACGAGGAACTCGTCGATATGCGCCGGCAGTGCGTTTGTCGGGAACTTCAGCACGGTGTTCTGGCCCGCTTCAATAGAGCCGCCGGCAAAGGCGACCAGCAACTCGTGTTGGAGCCACAGCCCCAACAGGCCGTCCTACCCACTCCAAGCTCGTTCCACGTTACCACGCCACCATCCGCGGCCTCCCCAACCGCGGGCGGCCTAGCTAGGTCCAGGCTGTTGTGAAACGCGAGGCCGCGCAAAGGGCCCTTTTAGCGCGACGCACCCTCACGCTCAGAGCCCGTCCCGGGCGGCAGTCACCGCCTGGTATCGCTCGTCTATCGCTTGCGCGAACTCTGCAAAGCTCAGCCCCAGCGCCTCGTGCGGCCCTCTGCAAATACTGTACATTCATACAGCCATTTCGCAAGACTTCTGCATGCCGTCTCGCTCGGGCGACTGCGTCGCAGCGATTCCTGCCGCTCAGCTTGTGCACTCCGACAGGCCGCCCGCTCTCGGCCCACAACATTCGATCGCGAACGGCCGAATTTGGCTCCGTCTGACAGGCTCGCCCATACCGAGCGGGCCGGCGACCGATCGCCACAGAGACAGCAGCCGCAAGTGCGCGCCGTCGCATGCCTCGTCATCCTCGCCGGCGTGTGCGCCTGTGACCTGCGAAACTGGCCATAGAGAGTCAGGCAGCCAAAAATCAGCACCTAGCTGTGCGACATATCAAGTGCCGCGTCTAACGCGCTCAAGCCGTGGCACCTATCCGATATAGCGAGCCGGATGTCGTTGGGCTTGACTCCTCCGCACTGCGAAAAAGAGTGCATCAAGAACGATCTAGAAGGGCCGACGTGCTGCAATCTCGAGATGTGATTAACGAGTTTTCTAAGGCTCTGGTCGATGGCCGCGGGGCTATGTTCGTTGGGTCGGGGATATCGACCCCCTCTGGCGTGCCAGGATGGGCTGACCTACTCCGGGACATGGCCGAAACACGGCTGAGCATCCAGCTGAGTCCCGACGACGACCTCCCGTTGATCGCCCAGCACATCGTCAATCGAACCAACAATCGGGCTCCGCTTATCGCCCATTTTCGCGATGTGCTGCAGAAAACCTACGCTCAAAACGCGTATCACGCCATCTTGGCCAAGACCAACGTCAAGTGCGTTTGGACCACCAACTACGACACCCTGATTGAGGAGGCATTTCGATCCCAGTTCAAGGTAACGGTGCGTGCTTCCGACGAAGCTATCTCACGCGGTGGAAGGACTCCGGACATCGAGGTGGTCAAGATGCACGGCTGCATTGAGCAGTCCAACGCCAACGACTTAGTTGTCACACAGGAAGACTACGAAGACTTCTTCGAGCAACGACCTGCGACCGCTCATCGACTCAGACAGGATCTTATCGACCGGCAGTTTCTCTTCATCGGCTATTCCTACGCCGACAGCAATATTCGGAACATCGTGGTGGAGGCGCGCAGGCTGGGAAAGCAAGCTCTCCGCCAGCACTACATCGTCCTTCGACGGGTAAAGCAAGGCGCGAAAGCGGAGATTGCTGCGAAGCAGGCGCGCCAAGACCTCTGGCTGAACGATCTATCCCGCGTAGGCATCGCCGCATGTCAGATCGATGAGTTCTCGGAGCTGGAGCAAATCCTGCAAGGGATTGCGCTCCGCTCAAGGGGCCAGACTGTCTTTGTGACCGGATCGCATGAGCGAGACAGCACTGCCGCGGCGAGCCATCCTAGATCCGTTGGCGCGAGGCTAGCCGAAGTAGAGGGGCTGGTCCTTCTCGATGGCCAGTCGACAGGCACCGGTAGAGATGTGACGTCGGCATACATGGAGACATGCTTGCGCAACCGGGTCGACATCCTTCACCGCTTGCGGCTGTTCTCGAACCCGTATGCGGCAAATCCCAGCTTCTCGAACGACGCGAAGCTTCTGCCGGCGCTTCGGGAGTGGCGCGCTCCGCTGATGAGGGCTGCACAAGTTGTCATCGTGTACCCGGGTGGCATGGGTACGGAGGCCGAAGTGCAACTCGCGAAGGATGTCGGATGCTTGCTCCTCCCGGTTCCTGAGCAAAAAGGTGATCTGCCCTCGCGCATGTTGGAGGACCCGCGGATTAGCGCAGCGCTTGAAGCGGCCGACCCGGCCTATGTAGCCAGAGCGCGCAGCCACTGCGTCACTCCAGAAGATGTCGTCGCGTGCGTTCAGAGGATGATTGCGCAATGAGCGATAGGCGCATCGTTCACATTTCCGCCCCGTCGCGTTCGTTCAGTGCCGGCCCCGGGTGCCGCACTTTGGTCATGGCGCTTGTTGGGGCCAGCCATCCAAGGCAGATCGACGAGCAGGCGAGGAAGATCTATGCGCTCGCCGCATTGCCCGATGGACCGGAAATCATCAGCGACTTGAGCCTTGTTCAGCCTGAAGCGGGGTCKCCGCTGTGGCGACGCGTGTTGCAGGAGACGCCCGCCGCTGCCGCTTGCCTGCCTATCTACAGCGTGTCGCAAACCGCCGACGGGCGAATCGATCCCAGCGAACTGCTCGACGTCGCCATCGAACAGATGGAAGGTGGAGTGGGCCTCCTTACGATTCATCCGACACCGAGCAGGAAGAATCAGGAACTGGCTGCCAGACGGCTTGTCCCCTGCACATCGCGCGGCGGAGGACTGGTTATCTCAGACGCGGAGAGTCGAGGCTGGAAAGAGGAGAACGTATACCTCCAGATCCTTCCTCAACTCGTGGCGCACGCCAAGCGAAACGGTACGGTGTTAAGTCTGGGTGCCGCCTACAGATCAGCGAACATCTTTGATTCCGGGGACAGGGCTCAGCTCGCAGAAATTGACGCACAGGCGCAACTCGCGCGCGAGATCAGCAGTCAAGGAGTAGGCGTGATCATCGAGTCGCCCGGTCATGCACGACCAAAGGACATCAAGCGGATCGCTGTCCCGTTGCGCGCCACCGGCTTCCCGATCATGCCGTTGGGCCCGATACCAACTGACACCGCCATCGGTCAGGACCACATCTCCAGTGCTATAGGTGCCACGCTTCTCGGGCTGGAGGGATGCGCCCACATTCTCGCGGCGGTCACGAGAGAGGAGCACACCGGCGGTATTCCAAGCTTGGAGTCCACGATCGAGGCGGTTGCCGCGGCGCGTGTGGCGGCTCGCGTGATTGACCTCGACCAGTTAGATGATGACGAGCCGGATCTGGCTGTCGCGCGTACTCGTTCAAGTGGACGAACTTGCGTAGTTGGCAAAAACAGCCACGGTTGCGACCGCTGCGTAAAGGCCTGTCCACTTTGAGCAGCTGCCGTGTGGCGCGATTTAGCGTTCACCAAAGAGCTCTACACCTCAAAGTTGTGGGCATCACTGCTTGCCAATCAGGGGATGGAATCTGTTGCGCAGCGCAGTCTCTAGCGTCGGAGCGATTAGGTCGTAATTCTTGACAGGCAGCTGGAACGTATGAAGTCGGAAGCTTCTGGATGCCATAGCGGGGCGAGCCTTCAACTTCAACGCGAAGGTAGTTTTGTTCAGCTCGAGGTTGATGTGCTCTAAGACGCGGGCGCCAACCTTCTTTGACTTCCCCAGGTACAGCGGCATCCAATCCGGCAACGTACGGTGCTGCGCGATGCGCTTCTTTTTCAGATTCGGAGTGAAGCTCTTCTTGAAGTCTTCGTGCTCCCATTCTTCGCGAAGAGCATTGACCCAAGCCGAGAGTTCCGTTGGTCCGCCAGCGGTAGAGACGTCGATCCGATACAGGCCAGGGTAATTGTGTTGGGCAATTGTGGTCTCGTCGGACAGCGGACAAATCAGCGGCATGTCCAGTTCTGCTGCAATCTTCTCGAAACCTGCGAACAGGACAGTCAGCTGGTTGTCTATCTCAAGTATTTGCTGCATAGGGAGTTGCATCGTGATGGCTATTTACCGTAGCCGCAAAACGTGGTCGTTGTCGCCCTTCTTCACTTCAACGACCACATCCATCGCCTTCACCATCTCGGCAAAGTTGGCGTATCCGTGGTCCTTGGTATCAAACGTCGAGTCCAGACGCTTGATCATGTGCCACGTCGCGGCCTTGTTTACCCAGGGCTCGCCTTTGGACTCGGACAGCAGGCGCACTGCCCTGCGCAGCATGTCAGCGGCAGGATTTGCCGGCGCTGCCGGCGCAACTGCAGCTTCACCAACCGGCATCACATCCTCGGGCGGAGGCGGCGCAATGAGCGCGTCGTAGTAGCGAAACTCATTGCAGCTCTTAGCCCAATGTCGGTTGGTGCTCTTGCGGTTGCCGATGCCAATCAAGGTGCGACCAGCCGCCTTAATTTTCTGGGCAACTGGCATGAAATCACTGTCGCCGCCGATGACGATGACCGTGCGAATGTGAGCAAAGCGCCCGATGTCCTCGGTGGCGTCAAGGCACAGCTTGATGTCAGCGCCATTCTTTGCGGCTGCGCCTGGCGGAAAGAGTTGGATGAGCTCAACTGCACTCTGCAGCAACGCATCTCGATACCGACCAAAGAACTGCCAGTTCCCGTACGCTCGATTGATAGCAACTGGCCCGAAGGACGCGCTCAGCTCAACGAGGGCTTGAACGTCAATCAATGGTTCCTGCGGCCTAAAGCGGTTGTCCTGCTTGGCGTAGGTCCCGTCGCCATACTTGGCATCAATGAGGCCTGCATGCAGATTCTCAAAATCCCAGTACATCGCGACGGAGCCGCCGTTGTCGTCATGGTCTCGGCCCATGTTCGCCCTCCCCTTCATGCGGGATAGTAGTTGCCCAAGCGCTGAACGTCTGCTGCAGCCGCCCTGGGCCACTCATCGTAGGGGCGCTCGCTGCGTAGCGCCGGCACAGGAGGGCATAAGGCTAAGCCACCTCACTGAGCAAAACGACAGACTCTCCCACCTCTTCCTCCAACTCATGGTTGTGTGTGGGATGCCGAGCCAACAGCTCCTCGAACTGCGCACGCTCGACCAACGTCACATTGTTCGCCTCCGCCCTCTCGCGTGCACCCCTGGTGAAGCGCTGGTTGGTCACAGCCAGCTTTCTGAATTTCGTACCCGGGAACCTCGCCTGATAGAGGGCTGCACCGGCAAGGACCTCTTCCACCCCGTCCGAACCGACCTGAGGATTGATGCTGCACTTGCACTGCAAGAGCTCACCTTCCCTGCCCTTGAAGGCAATGATGTCGACGCCGCCATCTCCACCGTGCTTTGGCGTCAGCTGAGCTGCATAACCGGCCTTTGACCACAACAACTTGCAGAGGATCTCAAACTGGAACCCGTCCAGTCGGTCAACGTCGTCCAAGGTGTAGAAGCGCTTTGCTGTGCGCTCTCCCACAGGGCCATCTCGGACGAGGTCAGCGAACGGGACATCTCGGCCCACGCCGTTGAGCATGGACTCCATCGCAGAGCCGCCAATCGTTGCGTCCGCCAGGCCACCTTTGCGCCGAAGCAAATCGTCAAGTCGAAGGTCGAACGTCGCGTAGTCGTCCGATACGACGATCGGGCAGTAGACAAAGACGTCCTTTTCTTGGCCGATGCGGTAGGCACGATCAGTAGCCTGGTTCTCCTTCGCCGGGTTCCACGCTCGCGTGAAGTGAAAGACGTGGTTCGCGGCCGTGACGTTCAGCCCCGCGCCGGCCGCCAGCGTCGACAGAATGATGACGTTGAAACCCTGAGTCGCCGAAAAGCGCTCGATGTAGGCGTGTCGGTTCTGCGAGTCACCGTTGATGATGTGCGGCCTGAGCCCGTAGACCTCCCGCATGAAGTAGTACAGCGCCGCCTGCACCTCTCTCACCTCCGTGAAGACGATGGCTTTCTCACCGGCCGCCTTGATGCGTTCCAGCTCGGCAAACAGCCAGGCAAGCTTTGGAGAGTTCAGGAAATGCGCGTCGTGACCAGCCTTGTCCGGTAAGAATTTCAACCCAGGCAGGCAGTACGGCTCAGCACAGACCGCCTTCATCAGATGCAGCGCACCGAATGACAGGCGCGCTCGCTTGCGAGCGTCTTGTTCGGTGCTGGCATCCTGAAGCTTCTTGAGGCCGCCAAGGTAGAGCAGACTCTGGTGCGGGGACATGCGCACCTCCAACCGCTCCGTCGGCGCGAGGATCTCCGCAAAACGCATCGTCGCGTCGTTCACACCTCGGTGCGCAAAGTACTTGTTCTTCAGCTCATCGCAGATGTCGAGCTTGGTGCGTCGCAAAGTCTGCGGAGCGATCACATCCTGCAGATGCTTGAGGGTTGCTTTTTGCTCATCGGTGGCGCACTCGATGGGCCTGCGATACGTGCGGCCGAAATCCTCCAACCCACCAAGCAAGCCTGGCTGGACGAAGTCAAAGAGGCACCACAGATCCGCCAGAGTGTTTTCAACCGGTGTTCCCGTGCAGGCGATACGGAAATCTGCCTTCAACGCCTTTGCTGCCAAAGTAACCTGGGTTCCTGGAGTCTTGATGCGCTGAGCCTCGTCACAGATCACGAAAGCGAACGGCTGTCGAGCAAGAGAGAACTCGTAGCTGGTGAGGACGTCGTAAGTTGTCACGATGACCTTTGCCTCACCGACCCAGTTAGGCTTCAGCAGCTCGGTGACACCCCTACCCTGCAGCTGCTCGTCAATCAAGCCCAGTGGCTGCTTGCGAGACTTGAGCTCGTTCCCATAGAGGACGAGCACTTCAGGGTAGGAGTCGTTGAAGAACTTCTTGGTCTCAGCGGCCCAGTTCTCAACCAGGCTTTTTGGCGCCAAGATGACGGATGGAGCGGCGTTCGCAAACTTCTCGTAGTACCAGCCGAGCACGGTGAGAAGCTGAACAGTCTTTCCCAGGCCCATGTCATCCGCGAGCAACGCCCCTCGGCAGTCCGCCGGAGCACGCGACACCAGATGCTGGAACCATGCGATGCCGTTGTACTGGTGCTTCCTAAGCTTGACGCTTGGCCGTAGGGCATTTGGCAACTCCGCTTTCGCGTCGCTCGGCAGGGCCAAGTTCTGCTTGCGCCCTTCGAAGTAGTCAACGCCAAAGAAGTTCAGCTTTACGAGCAGCGTTTCTTTCTTCGGTCGCTCCGGACGCGGCTTGCCTGGCCTATCTGGCTTTACCCTCTCCTCAGCGCCGAGCATCGTGCGGAAACTGTCGACGAGATTCCTCGCCTGGCCGGTTTCCACTGACGTGGGCAGCGAGCTATTGATGACCTCGCTCGCACCAGTGCTTTCTGCTTCTCTGACCWGTTCATCGAACTCGTCTACCCACTCCTTGCTCAGCGGAATGACGACCTGGCCTTCGTGCCCCGCCAGCGTGACCTTGACCATGGGCGTCAGATCCCGGGGTATCCAGCCAGGCTTTCCTTCGTCTTCCGTCGAGGGCTTCTGGATGAGCGGAACGTAAAGCGCCTTGGCGACGCCGATACCTTCAATCCGCCCGCTGTAGCCCTCAAGCTCGTAGATGTCCTCAAAGGAAATCTTGGTTGCCGGCTGGACGCGCCAGAGATGCTCAACGTAGCGCCCGTGCTCCAGCTGAACCGTCGAATCGCCATCCATCGTCAGGTCATACTCGTTCCAAGGGAGCACGGCCCGCTCTTGCTGCAACGCAGCCTCTAGAGCCTGTAGAAATACGCCGAGTTCATCCGGGCCACCAAATGCCGTTGTCTTGGTGCTTGCACTTCCTCCATAGAAGTGCTCCGTGACGATGAGGTCCACGCGCTCGATCCGACCATCCTGCGTGCGAGGCGTCACCGAGAAAACGGCGGCGAGCGCCCCGGCGCCGGCCTTGTCTTGTGTGAAGTCGTCCTCTCTCAACACCTGATGCGCCGCTTCGCCAAGGAACGCCCACGGGTTGTGAACGAAGCGCTCCGCCTTACTGCCCGCAACCTTCCGGCCGGGCATCTCGCGCTTCACAACCTGGAGGACCTGGCGCACCGGCTCTGAGATCACCACGCGGATGTGCCCACCATCTCGCGGGGTCAGGTCGTAGTGCGGCTGCACGGAATTGAAGCCATCGAAGGCCTTCAGCCAACCGGAAGGCGCCCCGTCAAAGGTTGGCTCCACAGTCAGGACACGGCCAAATGCAGTCTCCTCCTTGCGAAGCGGCATGCGTAGCGTCTGCGGGGTAAGGACGTAGGTGGTCTCAAGGTAGGGCCCGCGGTAGAGCGCTCCCGCATGATCAGCGAAGGCACGCATCTCTCCCCAGCCGAGTTCGTTCGCGTGCTGGCTGCGCTGGTCGGCTGCACGGCCCGAAAACCGGCGCACGGCGTCCTGAAGCTGCCAGCATGGCTGCGGCAGAAGCATCTCCTGCCCGTTCACTGATGCAACGGCACCGGCAACCCGCGACACATCCGCCTCCTGGCCTTCCAACACCCAGCCGTCGACCACTACGTCGAACGTCTTGTCTGCGAGGCTGTCGCGAGAGTCCAGGATGGGATGCACGGCCACGGCGGGCGGCAGGTCAAGCGCAAGGACGGCGCCGGAGTGCTCCGTCGAGTTCAGAAGCTCGTAGACCAACGGCCACGGCAGAGTCACGCTCGAGGTGCTGAGTGCCGCGCGTTCTTCGATGACGAGCTGTGCGAGATACGCGGCTAGAAAGGTCTCTTCTGCGGAGGCCTTGTCCGTGGTCGAGAGCAGTGCGTCAACGCTGGGCTCCGATAGAGGGGTTGCGAACCGAACGGCAACGCCGGCGTCGGTCCATTCGCGGACCAAGACACGCGAGTCCTCAGGTGAGGCACCGAATCGCTGCCGAATGAAGTCAAAGAGGCTCATCAACGCTCCACGAAATAGAAGGCGGACCGTGCCTCAGCCCAGCGAAAGTCCCATGCCTTCAAACGACGCTCCAGCTTTGCATGCTGCAACGGATCTTCAACCCACAAGCGGCCAATGCCCGGGCCACTGCGGCGGTCGACGATCCGCGCCTGCGGATATTCGGCCACCAGCTCACGCAAAGACTTCATGTCGAAGAGCGCCCCGCTGGGTGCTCCGTCCGATACAGGGGCGTCCAGGCTGGTGGCTGCCGGCCTGTCTGGAGCGGCATTCCTATCAGGAGCCCTGGCCACGCGCCGAGCTTGCTGTCTCGCAGGCTCGTCCGGGTAGATGCCTAGTTTCTGGAGCTCGTAGCGAGCGGTGTCTTGCCAGTTGTGCATGTGCATCAATCGAGCAGCGCACTTGTGGCGGTAGCCGTGCTTAAGGTCTTCTCCCGTCCCTGTGTACTCGCGGCTGTAGGGCTCGAATGGCAGCTCGTTTGCCTTGTAGACGTAGGCAGCGTTGGGCACCTTGCTGAACTCCACAACCAAGTACTCGCCCAGTTGCATCATGAAGGCATCGACGTCGGCGTTGGAGCTCATCGTCGCGTAGGAGTCCTCCTCCCGCGCGATGAGGTTTCGGATACCTTCGTTGCTGAACGCCAAGCTTCGAGTCTGGGAGCTGAAGATGAGCCGAGTCCAGGCGATCTGCTCCATGTACTGGCTCCAGAACTCGAGGCGCCCTTCGTCAGCTTGCCGGCGAGCCGCGAGCACCTCGAAGAAGTCCTTCAGGTTGGCCTTGTTCACCCACTGAAGGACCATGCGCCAGACGTCGTCGCTGACACGGTTCCAAGCGGTAGCAAGACCTGCTGCGCGCAGCTTGGGATTTCGCCAGACGTCCTTGCGGCAGACATAGTCACGCAGGCGGGGGTGAACGGAAGCGTCCGTGCAGCGCTGATACCTGGTCAGCATCAACTCGAGCGCCGCGTCCCGATAAACCGGCCGCTCGCTGATGAGCGTAAGTAGCTTGGGGATGCTCGCCTTGAAGCGGTCGTCTGAGTGCTCTGTGCATCGTTCCACTGCACTCAGGACAAGGGCGTGCCAGAACCAGCTCGACTCGGGAATCGCCAGGTCTGAAGACAGCTTGTCTACGGCAACTTCATCTCCGTTCAGGTAGTCAAGGGCATACCGGTGTGCGGCCTTTTCGCTGACCAAGCCAGGGTCGGCGCGCAGGACCATGACCCAGTCCGGCACGACCTTCGAGCTGCTCTGACGGTCGATGAGCGGCCAAGTGCGTTGCAGGAAGGCGCGCAGTCTTTCCCATCCCACCTGCTCCGGCTCCGAGGCATGAGCAGGGTTGAACGAGAAGTAGGAGCCCAGCAGCCCAAACCAGGTCAGGCGCCAGAGCTCACCGGCTTCCGCCTCGCCTCCGTATGTGTCCAGCAACCCAGGGAAGTTGCGGTGGCCCAGAGCGCAGGCGTTGTTTTGCTCCTTGACGCGCTCAGTGAGGGCGCCCGCGACTACGTGAAGCTGGATTTCATCCAGCCTCTGCCCTCGCATGAACGCGAGCGCGGCGGCATAACCGTCGGCTTTGGACGGCCGCGCCTTGGTATAGCCTTGGAAAACCTCAGCTGCCGCCGCAGCAGCCCTTTGCACAATTTCGGGGTGACCGAACGCAATGGTCGGGAGATTGAACGACGCCAGCACGCCGGCAAGTTGCCTGGCGAGCGAGTCCAGGGCTGGTGCGTTCAGCACTGGCCGAACTCCTTAGCGTTCATGTCTGGCGTGGCTTCCTTCTCCTCGTCCATCGCCCAAAAATCAACCTTCAGCTCCACCCGGCGGCTTGCGTCCTTGGACGCCTTCATGGAGTTGAATGAGTAGCCGCCTACGAGGAACAGGTCGCGGATCTGGCGCTTCTGGCCGTCGCTTAAGGCCACTTCATCGGCGCCCGGCTGCGAGTACAAGACGCAGACGACGCGTCGACTTCTATCCAGGCTCAAGCCCAGGTTGTAGAGGTAGGTCCCGTCCTGGTCAGTAAACCCTTCGACGACTATTCGCCGAATCCATTTCTCCCCAAGGTCGGAGGCCTGGGCCTTCAACAAGACCGGCACGTAGCGGCGCAAGAACTTAGCACCTGAGCCTTGGATATCGGACCGCCCACTGTCAAAGCGAACGATGTCCCCGAGGTCGATCCGGTACGTCGACTCGTTAACTTTGACTTCAGGGAAATCACGCGACTCCTCCCGAATCGTCGACATCAACTCCTTGATGTCCTTCTCGCGCTGGATCTTGCGCTGCTCAGCGCTCGTGACATCCTTGGTGACAGAGATGAGCGTGACCGCCATCACCAGCAGGAAAAGCACCATCAGGGCCGACATCAAGTCGGAGAAGGAAATCCAGAAGGGGCTCTCCCCTTCAACTTTGCCGCTGCGCTTAAGGACTATGCGGGCAAACATCGCTTAGACCTTCTTCAACCGTGACAGCGCCGAGCCAAGCTCTTGGACAACGCCGGTGAGCTGCTGCACGCCACCGCCCAGTTGCCTGTCGGTCTCCCCGACGGCCTTGCGCACCTGCTCGGTCAGCTGCGTACCAAAGTTCTGGAACGCCGTCGTCAGGGTCTTGTTGACACCTTCGAGGTACTGGAGGCTCTGGCTCTCCGCCGCCTTCAGCTGGACGACGATGCCCTCCAGGTCGGTGAGCATTTGGCGGGAGAGCCCGGCCTCCTTCTTCGCGTTCTCAATCAGCGCCGTCAGTGAGGCAACGCCCGTGTCCACGGTGCGTCGAGTCGTCTCGTACTGCTCAAAGCCTTGCTTGACGGCCGAAGCAGCGGTCTGGAGCGTCGCGGCAGTCGTTGAAAGCTGCTCGGCAACCCTGACAGACCGGTCAAAGACGCCAGAGACGGCGCCGCCGGCAGTCTCGAACCGCTGGGCAGCTGTGCCCATGTTCAGCGCGCCTGAGTTCATCCCATCAATCGCCCGCGTGGTGACGTTTCCAAGAGCGTCGATGTTCTGTTGAGTCTTGGTGACCTGCTCCTGCACCGTTCTCAGCAGCTCATCAACCTGACCGGTCAAGCCTCCAACCAATGCCTGGGTGCGATCAGCCAGGGCGTCATTCCGGCTCTGCTCGTGCGTCGCGGCAGACGCGCGCGAAGTCTCCAAGTTCTTCACCGTTGCCTCAACGGTTTGCAGCAGGTTGGCGATCGCGTCATCCATGGTCTTCTTGGACTTCGTCTGCTCGTCTGAAACCAGCTTGCGAAAGTCGTCCACGAACTGGCGCATCTGGTCGGTCAGCAGCTGTTGGTTGGCCGCCGACTGTTTCATCGCGTCCTCGAGAGTGCCGCTCATGCGGTTGGCGGCTTGCTCGTTGGAGCTATTGATGTCCTGGACGAGCTTCTGCAGCGCCTCCTGGACCGTCGTCATCATCCCCACTGACCGGTCCATCTGGTCGTGGATACCGCGCATCTGGCCGCCGAAGGTGTCTTCCAGCTTGGCCATAAAGCCCGCGAGCATGCTCTCAAGCATCCCCGAAACCGCCTGGGTATTGCCCTTGCTGGACGTCTCCATGGCCTCGGTCATCTGCTTCAGCGGCCCGGCGAGCGTGCCGGTGATGGCGTCACCAATCTGTGAGCCCAATGCGCGGCTGCTCTCGGCCTGCGCGTGAATCTGACGCTCGACCAAGTCGGTCATCATCCGCGTCAGGTCCTCCACCAAAGCTTGCTTGAGCTGCGCTGAATGCGCCTCAGATTTCTCGGACGCGTGGACCAGACGGGACAGATATTCCTCGCCAGCCCCTGTCTCGTAAAGCGAATCAATCGCGTGGCAGAGCTTTTCCACCAAGCGATAGAACATCGCCAGGAAGAACCTGCTGAAGAACGTCACGAACATCGCACAGCCGATGGCTATTGCTGACGCGATGAAGGCGTGAGCGACTCCATCGAGCAGTGGCTTTAATCCCGCAACCGCGGTGGCCGTATTGCTCGCATCGAACTTGCTCAGGCCTTCCAGCAGACCTGCGAAGGTCCCGATGATGCCCAGCCCTGTCAGGACGCCCGGAAGGTGGCGCGTGAAGTCATCGAACAGGCGGCTGTCCACAAGGACGTCGCGTGTGAAGAACATCTCCGCAGGAACCGTGGCACGGACTTCGGTCAGCGCGGTCGAGCCGTTGCCAGCCTTCTTGAGTTCATGCAGGGTGTCGTCGTACTCGTCCCAGAGGTGCTTGAGCGGTTCGTGCTTCAGCAGCTGACGGACGTCAGCCGGCTTCACCTGCTTGCTCGCTGAGTGCAGCCTGCGAATGCGTCGCACAGCCAGCCAAAGTTGAAGGCCCACGCGCGTACCCTGGCCCAGGTAGCCCACGAGGAAGGCAAGCGTCAGAGCCGTGACGATGAGGAAGATGGCAAGGGGAATCCCGGACAAGTTCCTCAGGACAGGATGGATCTCCCCTAAGAGACTCAGCAGCGCGGCGGTCATTTGGTCTTCTCTCCCTTGTCGTTGTGTTCATCCGGCGCCGCCGTGATGCCGTTGCGTTCGCAGTAGTCGAACAGCAGCGTCTCAAGCATGTTTGTCTGCGATCGACGCTCGCGCGCAGACGCGGCTTCAAGCAGCTGCTTGAAGGATGGTGAGACGCGGAAACTGACGGCGACGGTCTTCTCGGCGGGCATACCGGTGAGCTCTGTATAGAGCATCACAATACATGCAACCAAATGTTGCTGACAAGGTATAGAAGACCACTAGACCGGGTGTTCAATGCGTGCGGTCAAACGTTTAGGCTGCGGGATCGCGGCTTCTAAGGCCGCCGCGTCGGCGGGGTGAGGCCGGCGGTTGGATTTCTTCATCTAGCTACACGTCGGCGACAGCGCCTTTCGATGACGAGGCGCCCGGAACTCGAGCTAGCAATTCCTAGGCGCCGCAGGACGAGGCTGCGGATTTAGCTCCGCCGACCTCATGCCCCGGCTTCTGATCCATCTCCTGCGGGCTGAGCGCTGGCGAGTTCCAAAGCCGGGGCCGCAGCCGACCCCGGGCTGGGCAGCTCATGCACGTCACTCAGCCCCCGCTCGATCGCGCGGGTGCGTCGGCCCAGCTCATCGAACTTGTTGGCAGCCTGGTCGATGGACCTCTTCGTCGCGTCGACGATGTCCCCAAACTTCTTGAATTCAGCTTTGGCCAGGCCCAGAACCTTCCAAACCTCTGACGACCGCTTCTCGATAGCGAGCGTGCGAAAGCCCATACGAACGCTGTTCAGCAACGCCGAAAGCGTCGTTGGGCCAGCCACCAGTACACGCAGGTCCGTGTGCAGTTGGTCCTGAAGGCCTGGAAAGCGCATCGCTTCGGCAAAGAGCCCCTCTGTGGGCAGGAACAAGATGGCAAAGTCCGTGGTCAGCGGCTGGCGGATGTACTTCGTGGATATCTTCTTTGCCTCTGCCTTCAACGACGACTCGAAGGCTGTCGTTGCTTGTTGGATGACGGCACGGTCACCGCTCTCGTGAGCGGTGAGGAGCTTGTCGTAGTGCTCCACCGGGTATTTCGA
>NZ_JBFUFR010000059.1:0-32211 GCF_056403315.1 Roseateles sp. P2_H4
GACCAGGCCATTGCCAACATGCGCATCGGCATGGCGCGCGGCATCACGCAGCCGCGGCCGCTGATGGAGCGCGTGCTGACGCAGCTCGACGCGCTGACCGCGACCGACGCCAACCCCTTCATGCAGGCCGCCGCCCGCCTGCCCGAGGCGGCCGAGTCCGAACCCCTGCGCGCCGCCTATGCCCGCACCGTCAACGACGAGATCCGCCCGGCGCTGACGCGCCTGCGCCACTTCATCGCCGAGACCTATCTGCCGCGCAGCCGCGCAACAGCTGGCCTGTCGGCCCTGCCCGGCGGCGCGGCCTGGTACCGCGCGCTGGTCAAGGCCCGCACCACGACGGACCTCGGCGTGGCCGACATCCACGCCCTCGGCCTGCGCGAGGTGGCACGCATCCAGCGCGAGATCGCGGCCGTGCAGGCCGAGTTCGGCGACACGGGCTCGCAATCGGACTTCCTCGCCCATGTCGGTGAGCGGCCCGAGCTGCGGCCCTTCAAGACCCAGGCCGAGGTGCTGGCGGCCTATGCCGCGCTGAACCGCGACATCGAGGCCCGCCTGCCGCGGCTGTTCCGCCATGCACCGCGCGCGCGGCTCGAGATCCGGCCCGTCGACCCGCTGCGCGTCGCCACCGCCTCCGACGCCTACACGCCGCCGGCCCAGGACGGTTCACGGCCCGGCGTCTTCAACGTCGTCGTGCGCGACGCGGCGAACTACCCGACGCCCGGCATGGCCTCGCTGCTGCTGCACGAGGGCCAGCCCGGCCACCACTACCAGATGGCCTCGCAGCAGGAGCTGGACCTGCCGCGCTTTCGGCGTTTCCTCTGGTACGGCGCCTATGGCGAGGGCTGGGGGCTGTATGCGGAAAGCCTGGGGGGCGAACTGGGCGTCTACGGTGACCGCGCCGCGCGGCTGGGCCGTTTGACCAACGAACTGCACCGCGCCGCGCGCCTGGTGCTGGACACCGGCCTGCACGCGCTGGGCTGGACGCGCGAGCAGGCCATGCGCTACGAGCGGGAGGCCGAAGGCTATGACGAGGCCGAGGCGCGCCGCTATGTCGAGCGCTATATGGCCTGGCCGGCCCAGGCCCTGGCCTACAAGATCGGCGAGTTGCGCATCCTGGCGCTGCGCGAACGCGCCCGCGCCAGGCTCGGCGAGCGCTTCGATGTGCGCGACTTCCACGCCCAGGTGCTGGACGCCGGTGCGCTGCCGCTGAGCCTGTTGGAGCGACGCATTGACGCCTGGCTGGGCGCGTCCGATCGGCAATGATCGACGCGAGGGCCTGAGCCCGCCGCCGGCCGAGGGAGGGCCACCAGATGCTTGACCACTCCGAGCTGCTGCTTGCCTGGGCTGAAGGCGTCGCCGCGCCGAGCGCGTGGATCAAGGCCCTGGCCGCCCCGCCACACTGGCTCGGCTCGCCGGCTGGGCCTTGCGGCCCACCGAATACCTGACGAGCACGCCACTGCAGCAAGCGGTACCGCCCGCCCTAGCCGCCGGGCCACGGCGCCGACTGCACGGCCGAGGCGCTCGAAGGCCGCTTGCAGGCTGGCCAGGCGCGAACCGCGGGCGGCGAGCGGCAGATCGAGCTCGAGGCTTGGATCCATGTCTTCCCTTCGATTCGGCCCTTTGATGAAGCCATGCCGACGGGCACTCCAAGGCCTGTGGGCATCACCGGGTCGAAGGGCCGGCACAGGCAAACCGATGGAACCTGACCCCCCGGGGATCGGGGGGAGAAAGCCCCTGCTTTGCCTGCCCCGTGGCAACGTCCATCACACAGCGCTCACCAAGCATCAGCACGACGCCGGCTGAATAGAGCGCGGGAGGGTTCCAACCGGCGTCGCACCGTAATCGGGAGGAGTTGATGTTGCGTCTCAAGCCTTTGCACTGGCTGCTGGCCTTTGCTGCCCTGTTCGCCACCTGGACCGCGCAGGCCACGGTGATCTTCACCACCACCTACGCGCTGACGAACGCCGACCCGAGCCAGTTGGGCCGCTTGTCGCGCTCCGGCGTCCCTCAGGACTGGACCATGAGCGTGCCCTTCCCGGGCGAAATCAACCCCGCCACGTCCTACCACTATCAGACCTTCACGCTGGATCTGGACGGTTTGATGACCGGCTTCACTTTCGGCCAGTACCTGCAAGTCTCGGTGGACTACGGTGCCGGCAGCTCCGACTTCGTGGCGGCCTACCTGGACAGCTACAACCCGGCCGCCAAGGGCACGGGATGGCTGGGCGACACCGGCTTCAGCGGCAACCAGTTCGGCAACCCGGACTACTTCCAGATCATTGCCGGCAGCGGGCACGACCTCGTGCTGCTGCTCAACGACACGGATGGCGTGATCAATGCCAGCAACGATTCGGTGACCATCATGGTCGAGGCCTTCACCGACACCTCGTACACCGATCTCGCAGCCTTGCCGCCGCCCGGCAGGCTTCCCGAGCCGGCCAGCCTGGCGCTGGCGGCGGTCGCCTTCGTGGCGATGACCCGCGCACGGCGTCGTCGCAAGGCCAGCTGATCCCAGGGCCTCAGCCCAGCCACTGCGCGGCGGCAGTGGCGATGGCTGGCCACGCCCGCCGCGTTCGTACCCCCCTACCGAGCCCAGCAGGAGCAAGTTCATGACCTCGAACAGGTTTTCGACGGCTATACGCCGCCTCGCCCTCATCGCCCTCGCCATCGCCGGCGCACCGTTCGCGTCCGCCCAGGTCAGCGACGCCGCCAAGCCCGACCTCGACAAGCTGCCGGCAATGACGACCGTGCGGGCCATCATCAGCGAGAAGCTGCAACGCAACGCCGCGCAGAAGAAGCTGCACACCGACCTGCTGTTTGCAGGCAAGGCCGCACGCGGGCAGCGCGTCAAGGGACTGGAGGGCGTGTATGGCGACGCCACCGCTCGAGCCGGCGTGGACGCGGCGGGCTCGGTCACGGTGGACGTGAAGGGCAGCATTTCCGAGGCGATGAAGTCGCGCGTCCTGGCCCTGGGCGGCACGATCATCAATTCCCACCCCGAGTTCGGCGCCATGCGGGTGCAACTGCCGGTGGCGGCCGTCGAAACGCTGGCCGAGGATGGCGGCGTGACGCAGGTGACGACCGCGGAGCAGTACCAGCTCAGCGTCGGCTCGCTGACGACGCAGGGCTACATCAGCCACAAGGCCAACGTCGCCGGCTTCACGGGCGCCGGCGTCAAGGTGGGTGTGCTGTCCGACAGCGCCTCGCCCGCCCGCGTCGCGGCGCTGATGGCCAGTGGCGACCTGGGGCCTGGCACCACGGTGCTGGAGGCCAGCAGCGGCACCGACGAGGGCACGGCGATGATGGAAATCGTCCAGGACCTCGCGCCCGGCGCACAGATCTTCTTCGCCACCGCCAACGGCGGCCAGGCCCATATGGCGGCCAACATCCTCGCGCTGCGCGCGGCTGGCTGCGACATCATCGTGGACGACGTCAGCTACTTCGCCGAAGGTGCCTTCCAGGACGGACCGATCGCGCAGGCGGTCAACACCGTCACCGCTGACGGTGCGCTGTATTTCTCGTCGGCCGCCAACAGCGGCAACCTCACGTCCGGCACGTCGGGCACGTGGGAGGGCGACTTCCTCAACGGCGGCGCCATCACAGGCCCGATCGCCGCGGCCGGCGAGACCGGCGACATCCACAACTTCGGCACGCCGGGCTCGCCAGTGCTGTTCGATACGCTGACGGTCTCGACGCGCTTCGTGTCGCTGAAGTGGTCCGACGCGCTTGGCGCCTCCGGCAACGACTACGACCTGTTCCTGCTGAACCCCGCCGGCACGACGCTGACCGCCTTCTCCGCCGCCGCGCAGACCGGCACCCAGGACCCGGTCGAGATCATGTCGACGGCAAGCACCTTCGCGGCCGGCTCGCGCCTGGTGGTGGTCAAGTTCAGCGGCGTTGACCGCGCCCTGCGCCTGGACACCCACCGCGGCCAGTTGAACATCCGCACCAACGGCTCGACCTTCGGCCACAACGCCGCGGCCAACACGGTCAGCGTGGCCGCCGTCGGCTGGAACTCCGCCAAGACCGGCACCAAGCCCTTCGTCGGCGGCGCAGCCAACCCGACCGAAACCTTCAGTTCCGACGGTCCGCGCAAGATCTTCTTCAACCCCAACGGCACGGCTGTCACGCCGGGCAACCTGCTCTACGCGACCGGTGGCGGCGCGACGCTGGCCAAGCCCGACATCGCCGCGGCCGACGGCGTCACGACCAAGACGCCGGGCTTCAATCCCTTCTACGGCACCTCCGCCGCGGCGCCGCACGCGGCCGCCATCGCCGCCATCGTCAAGTCCGCCAAGCCCAGCCTGACGAGTGCGCAGATCCTGACCGCGATGAAGGCCACAGCGCTGGACATCCGTGGCGCGGGCATCGACGCCGACTCCGGCGTGGGCCTCGTGATGGCCAAGGAAGCCGTCGACTATGCGCTGACGCACTGAGCGCCGGCCCCGGCCCCGCTGCCGGGCGATCCCAGGCCACCGCACGCGGTGGCTTTTTTTTGTCTTGAGGCCATGCCTCTGCTGCCATGTTTCGCCCGCTCGACCGCCTAAGCTGAGGCGCATGGATCTCGATCGAATGGATGACACGACGCTGCTCGCGGCCTGGGGCCGCGGCTGGGCGCTGTCGCGTGGCACCGCGCAGCCGCAAGCGCTGGAAGACGGCGCCTGGCGCATCGCCGTGGGCCAGCCGGGTCACATTGAACGCCATCTGCTGCCCGCCTGGCTGCTGCCCCGGCTACGTGCCTGGGCTGAGCGCGAGGCCCGTCCGGGCCTGTGGCTCAAGGTGCTGGCCGACCCCGTCGCACTGGCCTTGCCGGCCCCATGGACCGTGCATGCAACCGAATACCTGATGAGCGCACCGCTGGACGCCAAACCTCAGCCCACCCTGGCGCCGGGCTACCGCCTGGACTGGGTGACGGACGGACCGAACGCCGAATGCCATGCGCTGGCCGCCGATGGCGAAGTCGCCGCGCGCGCCCGCGTGGCCTGGAGCGGCACGCATGCGGTGTTCGATCAGGTCGTCACGGCCGCCGCCCACCAGCGCCGCGGCCTGGCGCGACAGCTGCTCGCGCGGCTCTACGACCTCGCCCGCGGACAAGGTGCCGGTACCGGCGTGCTGGTGGCGACCGAGGAAGGCCGGGCGCTCTACACGGCGCTGGGCTGGCGCGTGAATGCACTCGTCACCGCAGCCAGCGTCGACGCTCTCTAGAACACCACCTCGGCCCGCAGTCCGCCCTCGGGCCGGTTGCTCAGCACCAGCAGCGCGCCCTGGCGGCGCACCAGCTGCTGGGCGATGTACAGGCCCAGCCCCGTGCCGCCGGTGGCGCGATTGCGCGAGCCCTCGACGCGGCGGAAGGGTTGGCGCACGCGCTCCAGCTCGGCCTCGGGAATGCCGGGGCCGTTGTCTTCGACGACGAGGCGGGTCACACCGGCCGCAAGGTCGACGCTGACCTGGGCACTGCCGGCATAGCGCAAGGCATTGCCGACCAGGTTGTCGACGACCCGGCGCAGCGCGACCGGGTCGGCGCTGACGACGGCCGGCGGGCCTTCGAAACTGACGCGGGCACCGGCCTCGGCCAGATCGTCGACGGCCGACTGGGCCAGGGCCGACAGGTCGATCTGCTGGGCCGCGGTCATCTCTGCAGGCCGAAACACCTCGATGACGCTCTCCACCAGCCGGTTCATCTCGCGGATGTCTTCCACGCAGCGCTCGCGCACGCTGGCCTCGACCTCACCCGTCTCCAGCCGCAGCCGCATGCGCGTCAAAGGCGTGCGCAGGTCGTGCGAGATGGCCGCGATCATCAGGCCGCGCTCCTCGAACTGTCCGCTCAGCTCGGCGGCCATGCGGTTGAAGACGGCAGCGGCGTCGCGCACCTCGCGGGTGCCCTCGTCCTCGTTCAGCTCGGGCGCCGGCCGCCCCTGGGCCAGGGCGGGCGTCAGCTGCTGGGCCGCGCTGACCAGGCGGCGCACTGGCTGGGCCAGCCAGCGCGACCCCCACCAGGCCGCCAGCGCGATGACCAGCAGACGCACGCCGTAGTCGATGAGGCTGGAGCCCCAGGGCAGATTCGGCGGCAGCGACGGGAAGGTCGGCATTCGACCCACCGGTTCACCGCGCGGCGGCGGGCCGGCGTCATCAAAGCCGTCGCGTGGCGGGGGCATGGGGCGGGCACCGTCCGCATGCATGGGTGGCGGTGGCGGGCGGGCGCCCATGCCGGGGCCTTGCAGCGTCTGCGACACCAGGCTCCAGGCCGCCAGATGGCTCAGCGCCAGCGCGGCCCACATCAGCAGGAACAGGCGCAGGCCCAGGCGATCCCAGTCCTTCCAGGGTCTCAGCACGGGCTCACCTCGGCGTCGAAAAGATAGCCCTCGCCGCGCACCGTCCGGATGGTGCTGGGCTCGCGGGCCGTGTCGCCGAGCTTGGCGCGCAGCCGCGACACGGCCAGGTCGATGCTGCGGTCATTGACCTCGACGCCAGGCGCACGGGTCAGCTCGATGAGCTGGTCACGGCTGAGCACCCGGCCCGGGCGCTGCGTGAAGGCGGCGAGCAGGCGGAACTCGGCGCTGGACAGCGCGATGCCGACGTCCTCGTCGTTGATGAGCTGGCGCGTCATGCGGTCGAAGCGCCAGCGGCCGAAGCGCAGCAGGCGCGTGTCCTCGGCCAGGGTCTGGCCGCCCTTGTGGGCGCGCCTCACCAGGGCCTGCAGGCGCGCGACCAGTTCGCGCGGCTCAAAGGGCTTGGCGAGGTAGTCGTCGGCGCCGAGCTCCAGGCCGACGACGCGGCTCATGGTGTCGCCGCGCGCCGTCAGCATCAGCACCGGCGGTGCGTCGGCCTGCGTGCCCAGCCAGCGCAGCAGCACGAGGCCGTCCTCGCCGGGCAGCATCAGGTCGAGCACGATGGCGTCGACCTTGGCCGCAGCCATGACCTGCCGCATCGCCCCGCCGTCGGCCGCCGCACTGACCTGCCAGCCAAAGCTCTCCAGATAGGCTTTCAGGCTGATGCGGATCTCGGCGTCATCATCGACAACGAGGCAGTGTCCATTCATACGGCGATGCCTACTTTCAAACGGGCGACGTAGCCGGCGCTGACGGAGCCGGTCATCGTCGCGAGCTGCGTCGAATAGCCGTCGCTGAAGATGCCATCGGTCGACAGGCTGATGGCATTGTTGTTCGCCGCGCTGTTGCCATAGCCGCTGGTGGCGTAGACGGCGGTGTTCGAGTCCGACGGGAAGCACAGCTGCGAGGTGCGCAGCTTGTTGTTCCAGTTCGTCGCCGTCGTCGTGCTGCGGTAGAACTCGAAGTGGATGTGCGGCACGCGGCCCGAGTAGCAGCCCGGGTAGATGGTCTGGAAGGTGGCCAGGCCGTCGCTGCCGGTGGCCTGCACGCCGCGCAGATAGTTCTCGCCGGTCACGCCGCTGGAGTACATGGAGTAGCGGCCCAGCGCGTCGCAATGCCAGAGGTAGATGGCATAGCCCGACAGGTCGGCGCAGGAGGCATTGGTGTTCACGAGCTCGATGATGACCTGAAGCGGCACGCCTGTGGCGACGCCGCTGGCGCTGCCCAGGCTGGAGCGGATGTCGCTGCGCACGATGCCGGACAGGGCCAGCACATTGGCGACGCTGCCATTGGCCGTGTTGGAGCCGTCGCCCGGGTAGGGGCCTTCGGTCTCGGACGGAATGACGGAGCAGCTGCTCGTCGTCGTGGAGCCGCCGGTGGAGCCGGTGGAGCCCGACGAGGAATCGCTCGTCGTTGCGCTGCTGCCCCCGCCACCACAACCGCCCAGCGCGATCGCGCCTGCGCCGGTGAGAGACATGGTGCCCGCACCCAGCAGCCAGCGCAGCGCGGCGCGGCGCTCGAAGCTCTGCTGGTGCAGCCGGCTCAGGTCGTGGGCCAGGCCCAGGTCGTGGTCATGCTGGGGGTCGTGGTCGTGGTCGTGGTGCATTGCGGCTCCTTCAGGTGTCGGATGGAGGCATTGCAGCGCCGCGATGTATCGGGGGGATCGGCAGATTGTGTCGGGATGGACATATGGTCTTGGTTGCTTTTGCGTTTGTCCTTTCGACTCGCGTGCAGTGCCGCGGGAATCCGCCCCGCGAGGGCGGGTAACTTTCTTCTGACGCGCCAGAAGAAAGTCACCAAAGAAGGAGCGCTAATGCAATCCGCACTCGAGCGGGATGAGGCGCTCGCAAGCTCGGAGTAGCCSCGGGCCTRCAAGCGAACCGCTGCGCTCTCGCACACGACTTGTGAAGAGCACCAGCGATCGCGCCTTCAAGCCAGTTAACGCCGGCTGCACGCCCGGCTCATCAAAACAGCCCAATGCAGCGTCGCCCGGGCGACGCGGCTGTTCGGCATTTCCTGATGAGCCCGGCGTGCAGCCGCGCGTCGAACGGGCCGCCGGTGCGATGCATCCGGCTCGTCACAAGTCGTGTGCGAGAGCGCAGCGGCTCGCTTCTTGTCGCAATGCCAGTGAGCGTTTTCGCGCGCCGCTGATGGCGGCGTCGTGCTGGTGTGCGGTTCAGGGCCTCTTCTTTGGTGACTTTCTTCTGGCCCCGCAGAAGAAAGTTACCCGGCCGCCGGGACGGACTCCCGGCAATGCACCGAGCAGACACGCCCTACGCAAAAGCATCCAACGAACCCACCTCACCCCAAGATCAACTGCAACGACCCCTGCAACGCCTGAATCAACACTTCCAGCGCCTGCAACAGCCTCTCGCTGCCCTGATGCATGCGCTGCACCGCATCGCCCTGCTCGACACGGAGGCCGCGCAGCAGCAGCAGCCAGGCCTCATCGACATCCTTGAACGCGGGCTGCAACGCCGGCCCAGCCAATGGGGCCGCGCGCACAAGCTCATAGGCCTTGATGAATTCATCCAGTCCGACAGCCAGCCCGCTGGTGTCACGGCCCGGCATGACCTGGGCGAGCAGGCCCTCCTTGGCCAGGCGCTGGCTCAGCAGGCGCAGCCGCGTGACCTGGGCCAGCAGGCCGACCGGCCGCTGGCCCGCACGCTCGGACAACTTCGCCACCAGCACCTCGCTGCTTTCCAGCAGGCGCTGGGCGGCACGGTCGCTGCGCGTCAGATCGGGCTGGCGATTGGCGAGGGCTGCGTCCAGCTGGGTCCAGGCGGCCGACACGGCGGACAGTTCCTCGGCGAAGTCGCTGCGCAGCAGCTCGCCCAGGCGCGCCAGGTTGGCGGCCACGCGTTCGGCCGAGGTGTCCAGCAGCGCTTGCGCCTCGCGGCGCTCCGGCGGCGCCAGCTTGGGCCATTGGCGCAGGGCCTGCAGCTTGACGAGGCGCTGGCTCAACATGCGCTGGGCACCGGCACGCTCCAGGGCCTCGGCCAGCTCCGAGGTGTGGACGACGCCACGTGCCACCTCCGGCAGCTTGGACTGCGTCTGCATCGCGGTGTTGCGCAGCAGCGCGAAGGCGGCCGCCTCGTCGATGCCGCGCGCCTGCATCAGCAGGCCCTTGGCGCGCTCCGTCCATTTGCGCTCGTCGAGCTTGGCCTGGGCGGCCTGCTCACGCGACTGCTGCTGGGCCGCCAGGTCGCGCGACCACAGCAGCGCCTCCGCCAGCACGCCGGCGTCGATGTCGACGGGCAGCCATTGCACGACGCCACGCGCCAGCACGGCCCGCCTCTCGGCCTCGGCGGGCGGGGGCGACAGCAGCACCACCGGCAGGCCAAAGGCCCGCTCCGAGTGCGCAAGCTGCGCCAAGGCGGTGCGATCCGGGCACCAGAGCAGGCCCAGGCCCGGCCCGTCGGCGGGGGCGCCGAGCTCGGAAACGGTGCACAAAGACCAGCCCAGGGCCCGCAAAACGGCGGCTTGAGGGGGCAGTTCGGGGCTGCAGAACAGCGTGAGCGACAGAGGAGCGGGAGCGGTGGCTGACATGGTTCCGGGATTCACGCCCCAAAACGGCGCAAGAAACAGGCCAGCGACGTTGCTGGCAGGCGGGCATGAGGTTTGCAAGTATCGGCCGTGGTTCCCGCAATGGTGCGGGCGCCCTCCCGCTGCATGTCCTTGCCGCCCAGGCACGCGACCGGTGGGTTGGCGTGGGCGCGTGCAGCCAGCACGATAGAGCCCAAGATGTCCGCATTCCAGACCTTCAAACGCGCCGGCCACAGCCCCACGCTGTTCGCCGCCTTTCTGTACTTCGCGTTCTCCTGCTGCATCTGGGTGCTCAATGGCGCGTTGGCGCCCTTCATCAGCGAGACCTACCACCTGACGCCGGCCCAGAAGGGGCTGATGCTGTCGATCCCCATCATGGCCGGCGCGTTGATGCGCTTCCCGCTCGGCCTGCTGTCCCAGTACATCGGCCGCAAGAACGCCACGCTGGTCGAGATGGGCATGATCGCCGTGGCCATGCTGTACGGCTTCTTCATGGTCAAGAGCTACGACGACCTGCTGGCCATGGGCGTGCTGCTGGGCATCGCCGGCGCGAGCTTCGGCGTCGCGCTGAGCCTGGGCTCGGGCTGGTTCCCGCCGCAGTACAAGGGCCTGGCCATGGGCCTGGTGGGCGCGGGCAATGTCGGCACGGCCGTGTCGGTGCTGGTGGCGCCGCCGCTGGCCCAGGCCTACGGCTGGCAGACGGTCTATGCCTTCGCGGCCGCGGCCATCCTGGTGCCCATGATCGTCATGGTCGTCTTCGCCAAGGAGCCGCCCGATGTCGACTCGCACGCCTCGCTGCGCGAGCACGTCGCCTGCCTGTTCGAGAAGGACGGCTGGGCCTTCAGCCTGATCTATGGCGTGACCTTCGGTGGCTTCATCGGCCTCACCACCTTCCTGCCCACCTACTACTACGACCAGTTCGGCGTCTCCAAGGTGCAGGCCGGCCAACTGACCATGCTGGCGGCCTTCATGGGTGCAGCGGTGCGTGTCATCGGCGGCGCGCTGTCGGACCGCTGGGGTGGCGTCAACGTGCTGACGTTGGTGCTCGTCGTCGTTGCGGTCACGTTGACCGGTGTCGGCATGGCCAGCGGCTCGCTGGTGCTGACCACGCTGCTGCTCATCGCCTGCTTCGCGGCCCTCGGCGCGGGCAACGGCGCCCTGTTCCAGTTGGTGCCGCTGCGCTGGCCCGCGGCCACGGCCGTGGCGGGCTCGATGATCGGCGAGATCGGCGCGCTGGGCGGCGGCCTGGTGCCCAACCTGATGGGCCTGTCCAAGCAGCATGCCGGCACCTACCTCTGGGGCTTCGTCGTCTTCGCCGTGCTGGCGGTGCTGATGCTGTTCGTCATGCGCGTCATGCAGATCCGCTGGACGCGCACCTGGGCCGAAAAAGGTGGCCGCGCGCGCCGCGCTGCGGAGGTATCCAAGGAAGCCGAGCCGGTGCATTACCAGCGCGTCTGAGCCCCCTATGCCCCTGGCGTGAGGGACAGCCGCAGGCGGATCGCTGGGCACACTGCGGCCCATGAAACCCTTCGTTGCCCTCACCCTTCTCGCCCTCGCCGCAGGCGCCCAGGCCGGCGTCAGCTGCAAGTTCGGCGGCGCCGCCATCAACGTCTCCGACAGCCTGGCCGACCTCAGCCACTCGCCCGTGGGCAAGCGCGACGCCAACGGCAAGCTGTCGCTGTTCCGCCTGCTGACGCTGGACGAGTCCGAGGGCGATACCAACAGCATCGAACTGAAGACCGTCGACGTGACCCGGCCCGGCGACTACGTGCTGTCGGTCGAACCGGGCTGGCGCTCGCTCGTCAATGTGCGCGGCAAGCGCGAAAAGGTGAGTGGCGGCAAGTTCCACATCACGCAGTTCGAGGTGAAGGACACGGTCGCCCACGCCGTCGGCACCGTGGAGTTCACGAGCGAGACAACGCGCGGCAGTTGCAGCTTCGACGTGCAGGCCCAGGCCATCAACCGCGACCGGCTGGGGCTCTGAGCCCAGGGCCACGTCCCAACTGAGGGGGACAGGGGCCGCATGCGACCGTCGGCACACTGCGGCGGCATGAAGACCCTCATCGCCCTCACCCTCTTCGGCCTGGCCGCCAGCGCCCAGGCCGGTACCAGCTGCAAGATCGGCGGCGCCGACATCCGCGTCTCCGACAGCTATTCCGACTTCAACTACTCGCCCAGCGGCAAGGCCGGCGCCACGGGCAAGCTGTCGCGCTTTCGGTTGATGACGCTGGACGGCGGCGAAGCCCCGACCAGCAACGTCGAGCTGAAGACCGTCGACATCACGGGACCCGGTGACTACACCCTGTCCATGGAGTCGCTGTGGCGCTCGGTCATCCGCGTGCAGGGCAAGAGCCAGCGCGTGACGGCCGGCAAATTCCACTTCACGCGCTTTGAAATGAAAGACGCCGCCGGCCGCGCGGCAGGCACGGTCGAGTTCACGACCGACCAGACCAGCGGCTCCTGCACGTTTGACGTCGAGATCAAGGGCATCAACCGCGACCGGCTGGGTCTCTGATCATTTCGGCAGGAAGACGAGCCAGGCAATCAGCAGCAGATTGAGGATCAGGGACAGACCCAGGGCAATCTGCCAACCCGACACCGTGTCGTGCGATGACCTGACTGGACGCGTTGCTGCCGGCTGATCCCGCGCCGCCAGGCGCTCCAGCGCCAGCAGCAATTCATCGGCCGTCTCGAAGCGGGCCTTGGCCTCGCGCGCGACTGCGCGCATGACGAGACGGTCGAGCGGCATCGGCACACTGGGCTGCAGCCGGCTGACGCTGGCCGGCTCGCGCTTGTAGCGCGCCAGCTGGTAGGGCTCGATCTCGCCATAGGGCAGGCGGCCGGTCAGCGCCTGATACAGCGTCACACCCAGCGCAAACAGGTCGGAACCGGCGTCGGCCGGGACGGGTGGGTCCTGCCATTGCTCGGGGTTGATATAGCTGGGCGTGCCGGCATGCAGCTCGTGCGAGGCCGCCGGCGCGCGTGAGCTCAAGGCCACGCCGAGGTCCAGCACGCGCCACTGGCCGTCGTCGCCGAAATGCAGGTTGGCGGGCTTGATGTCGCGGTGCACGACGCCGGCCGCATGCAACAGGCTCAACGAGCGAGCGACGGCGCTCGCCAGCGCCTGTGCCTGGGCCACATCCAGCGGGCCTTTGGCCAGCAGCTGCTCCAGCGTGTGGCCGCCATGCCAATCGAACACGGCATAGAAATGGGTGGCGCCGTCGGCCGGTGCATGCACGCGCACGAAGCCACTTTCGCCACCACCACGCCGCCGGTGCCGCGGCGCCTCGGCCAGGCGCAGGCCCAGCCAGATCTCGTGGGCCAGCATGGCGCGCTCTTCGGGGTCGTCGGCGCGGCCCGGGCGCAGCATCTTCAGGGCCACGAGGCGCCCCGTGGCCAGCTCGCGCGCCTGCAGGAGGCGGTGCACGCCGTTGTCGGCCACGACGGCGGTGACCTGGTAGCCGTCCAGCGTTGCACCGACACCGAGCGGCCCGGGGCTGGGCAGGGTTCGGCCGAGCGCCGCGAGATCGTTCAGGCCCGGGTCCGCAAGGTCCTTCACATCCAGCACCAGGGCGGTCGCGTTGTCGTGGCTGCCAGCCGCCAATGCCGTGGCGGTCAGCGCATCGGCCGCCGCCTGGGCGCCGGGCGTCGTGCGCAGCACATCGGCGATCTGGCGGCTGCGCAGGGCGCCATGCACGCCATCGCTGGTCAGCAGCAGGCGGTCGCCCACCTTGAGCTCGCCGGCGCTGTGGTCCAGGCGCAGCGCATCGTCCAGGCCCAGGGCGCGCGTCAGGCCGGCGAAGTCGCGGCGCTCCATGCGGTGGTCCTGCGTCAGCAGCAGGCATTGACCGTCGCGCAGCAGCCAGGCGCGGCTGTCGCCCACATGGGCCAGCGCATAGCGGCGGCCGCGCAGCGCGAGGGCGGTCAGCGTCGTCAGCGCTTCGCGCGGCTGGCCATCGGCCCCGGGGCGGCGGTTGTGGGAGGCCAGCCAGGCGTTCTGGTGGCCGAGCAGGCGATCCAGTGCCACGCTGGTATCCCAGTCAGCCGGCACGCCATGGAAGTCGCGCAGCAGGCTCATGACCGAGGTCTGGGCCGCCATCAGGCCGTCGCCATTGGAATGCTCGCCACCGCTGACGCCATCGGCCAGCGCCGCCACCCAGCCGCGCTCGGCCTCGTGCGCAGCCGGCGCCTGCACGCCAGCGAAGTCCTCGTTGCGAGGACGCTTGCCTTGCAGGCTGGACAGGCCGGTGTCGAGTTCGAAGCGCATGCGCGTGAGTGGATCACCAACGGGGTGCTTGCCCGCTCTTGGTGCGATTTTTGGGGTGAGTGCACCCGCACCGGGCCGGAAACCGCTTCGGTGTGGGGCGCTGTCGGCCGTGGAACACGGTGCAGCGGGGAAAACGGCCAGCTTCATCGCTGGCACATGGCTTGCAAAGCAATTGACAGGCCACAGGAGTACGGCATGAAAAAGATGAAGCTGGTGATGGTGGGCAACGGCATGGCCGGCGTGCGCACGCTGGAGGAGCTGCTGAAGATCACGCCGGATCTCTACGACATCACCGTCTTCGGCGCCGAGCCGCATCCGAACTACAACCGCATCCTGCTGTCGCCGGTGCTGGCCGGCGAGCAGACGATCGACGAGATCATCCTGAACCCGCTCTCCTGGTATGAGGAGAACGGCATCACCCTGCATCTGGGCAAGACGGTCACCGAGATCGACCGCGTGCGCCGTCGCGTCATCGCGGCCGACGGCACGGTGGCCGAGTACGACCGCCTGCTGATCGCCACCGGCTCCAACCCCTTCGTGCTGCCCGTGCCGGGCAAGGATCTCGAAGGTGTCATCGCCTACCGCGACATCGCCGACACCAACGCGATGATCGACGCGGCCACGAAGTACAAGCACGCCGTCGTCATCGGCGGTGGCCTGCTCGGCCTCGAAGCCGCCAACGGCCTGATGCTGCGCGGCATGCAGGTGACGGTGGTGCACCTGGTCGACACGCTGATGGAGCGCCAGCTCGACGGCGTCGCCGGCGACCTGCTGCGCAAGTCCCTCGTCGACCGCGGCCTGAACTTCATGCTCGGCGCGCAGACGCAGGAGCTGGTGGCCGGTCCCTCGGGTCGCGTCCAGGCGATCAAGCTCAAGGACAAGGACGGCCAGGTCCTCGACGTGCCGGCCGACCTCGTCGTCATGGCCGCCGGCATCCGCCCCAACACCGGCCTGGCCGAGAAGGCCGGCCTGCACTGCAGCCGCGGCATCGTCGTGACGGACACCATGCAGACCGTCACCGACCCGCGCGTCTACTCGGTCGGCGAGTGCGCGGCCCACCGCGGCATTGCCTACGGCCTGGTGGCGCCGCTGTTCGAGCAGGGCAAGGTCTGCGCGACCCATCTGGCCCAGTTCGGCATCGGCCGCTACCTGGGCTCGTCGGTCAGCACCAAGCTCAAGGTGACGGGCATCGACCTCTTCAGCGCCGGCAACTTCACCGGCGGCGCGGGCACCGAAGAGATCGTCATGAGCGACCCCTTCGCCGGCGTCTACAAGAAGCTCGTCATCCAGAACGACCAGCTCGTCGGCGCCTGCCTGTATGGCGACACGGTGGACGGCGGCTGGTATTTCAAGCTGCTGCGCGAGGGCCGCAAGATCGGCGACATCCGCGACAAGCTGATGTTCGGCGAGGCCGGGGCCAATATCGGCGACGTCGGCCACCAGGGCGTCAATCGCGCCGCGGCGATGGCCGACACCGACGAGGTCTGCGGCTGCAACGGCGTCGCCAAGGGCGCGATCTGCAAGGCCATCCGCGACAAGGGCCTGTTCACGCTGGACGAGGTGCGCAAGCACACCAAGGCGAGCGCGAGCTGCGGCAGCTGCACCGGCCTGGTCGAGCAGCTCATCATGTTCACGGCCGGCGGCGACTATTCCGCCACGCCCAAGAAGAAGGCCATCTGCGCCTGCACCGACGCCAGCCACCAGGACACCCGCGACGTCATTGCCAAGGCCCATCTACTGACCTCGGCCGAGGTCTTCCGCGCGCTGGACTGGAAGACGCCCAACGGCTGCGCCACCTGCCGCCCAGCCGTCAACTACTACCTGATCTCGACCTGGCCCAAGGAGGCCGTCGACGACCCGCAGAGTCGCTTCATCAACGAGCGCTCGCATGCCAACATCCAGAAGGACGGCCGCTACTCGGTCATCCCGCGCATGTGGGGCGGCGAGACGACGAGCTCCGAGCTGCGCCGCATCGCCGACGCGGTGGACAAATACCAGATCCCCACCGTCAAGGTCACCGGCGGCCAGCGCATCGACCTGCTGGGCGTCAAGAAGGAAGACCTCGTCAACGTCTGGAAAGACATCGGCATGCCCTCGGGCCATGCCTATGCCAAGGCGCTGCGCACCGTGAAGACCTGCGTAGGCTCGGAATGGTGCCGCTTCGGCACCCAGGACAGCACGCAGATGGGCAAGGACCTTGAACGCGCGCTGTGGCGCATGTATGCGCCGCACAAGGTCAAGATCGCCGTGTCGGGCTGCCCACGCAACTGCGCGGAGGCCGGCATCAAGGATGTCGGCGTCATCGGCGTCGACTCGGGCTGGGAGATCTATGTCGCCGGCAACGGCGGCATCAAGACCGAGGTGGCCGAGTTCTTCTGCAAGCTGAAGACGCCCGAGGAGGTGCTGGAGTACAGCGGCGCCTTCCTGCAGCTCTACCGCCTGGAGGGCTGGTATCTGGAACGCACGGTGCACTACGTCGCCCGCGTTGGCCTGGACCACGTCAAGAAGAAGATCCTCGAGGACGCCGACAACCGCAAGGCGCTGTGGGCGCAACTGCAGTTCAGCCTGGACGGCGAGCCCGACCCCTGGTTCGACTTCGGCCCCGCCCATGTCGACCTGCGCCAGTTCGAGAAGGTGGGGGCGTGATGCTGAACCGACGCGTCATCCTTCTTGCAGGCCTCACTGGTTTGACTGCGGGCCCCGCACTGGCCCAGGGCCGCATCAACCAGCTCGGCGAAGCCATCGACAAGTCCGGCGCCCAGCGCATGCTGAGCCAGCGCATGGGCAAGGCCTGGCTGGGGCAGCTGCGCCCGGAACTCGCCCCACGCGCTCGCGCCGTGCTGCAGGCCAGCGAGGCGCGCTTCGAACGCCAGCTGCAGGAGCTGCTGGCCTTTGCGCCCACCCCTGAGATCGCCGGCAGCTACAAGGCCATGCAGCACCGTTTCGGTGACTACCGCGCCTTGCTGCAGAGCAAGCCCAGCGCCGAACGTGTCGACGAACTGCTGCAGGCCTCGGGCGAAATGCTCAGCCTGGCCCAGGTCGCCACCGGCCAGTTGCAACAGCGCTCCGCTGCGGCGACCGCCATGCTGGTCAATATGTCGGGCCGGCAACGCATGCTGTCACAGCGCCTGGCCCTGTTCTTCATGGCGGGCCAGCAAGGCGCGCGGCCCGACCTGGTCGCCAAGGAAACCGTCAAGGCCCGCGCCGAGTTCGAGACCGCCATGCGCGTGCTGGGCTCGGCCCCCGAGGTGACGCCGGCCATCCGCGACAACCTGGAGCTGGCGCGCAATCAATGGGTCTTCCTGCAATCGGCGCTGGGCGGTGAAAGCCAGGGGCCGGAAGCGGCCAGCAACGTCTTCGTGGCGAGCGAGAACCTGCTCGCCGTGATGGAAACCGTGACGGGGCAGTTTGCCCGCCAACTGGGGTGATGACCATGGACGACTGGACCCGCATCTGTGCGCTGCAGGACATCCCCGTGCTGGGCTCGCGCCGCGTGCAACGCCCCGTCGGCGTCGACGTCGCCGTGTTCCGCAATGCCGAGGACGAGGTCTTCGCGCTGCTGGACCGCTGCCCGCACAAGGGCGGCCCCTTGAGCCAGGGCATCGTCTTCGGCAAGAGCGTGGCCTGCCCGCTGCATAACTGGACCATCGGTCTGAACGACGGCAGCGCCCGCGAGCCTGATGAGGGCTGCACGCCGAGCTTTCGCGTGAAGCTGGAGGGCGGTGCCGTCTTCCTGCTGCAGACGGAGCTGGACACCTTGGCCCTGGATATGCCGGCGCCTGTGGCCGGCCCGAAGATTTCGATTGCGGTGGCGTAAGAGGCTGAGACCCACCCGCCTGAGAAGAACATGAGCGAGACAAAGTCCACCTGCCCCTACTGCGGCGTCGGCTGCGGGGTCGTCATCGAGCACGACGACACGCAGATCACCGGCGTCCGCGGCGACCCCGACCACCCGGCCAACTTCGGCCGGCTCTGCACCAAGGGCACCAATCTGCATCTGACGGCCACGCCGGTCGTCATCCAGCACCAGCGCCTGCGTGAGCCCGCACGCCGCGCCGCGCGTGGCGCCCAACCCGAGGTCATCGGCTGGGACCAGGCCAACCGCGAGATCGCCGACAAGCTGCTGGCCATCCGCGCCGAACATGGTCCGGAATCCATCGGCGTCTACATCTCCGGCCAGCTGCTGACCGAGGACTATCACGCCTTCAACAAGCTGGCCCGCGCCGTCATCGGCACACCCCACATCGACTCCAACTCGCGGCTGTGCATGAGCTCGGCCGTCGTCGGCTACAAGCAGTCGCTCGGAGCCGACGCGCCGCCCTGCAGCTACGAGGACATCGAGCTGGCCGACTGCGTGCTGATCAGTGGCGCCAACCCGGCCTGGGCCCATCCCATCCTGTTCCGCCGCCTGGAGGCCGCGAAAAACAGCAAGCCGGGCCACAAGCTCATCGTCATCGACCCGCGCCGCACCGAGACGGCCGAGCTGGCCGACCTGCATCTGCAGATCCGCCCCGGCACCGATGTGGCCCTGTGCCACGGCCTGCTGCATGCCGTCATCTGGCAGGGCTGGACGGCGGGCGACTTCATCGCCCAGTCCACCAAAGGCTTCGATGCGCTGAAGGAACTGGTGCGCGACTGGGCGCCCTCGCGCGCCGCCCAGGTCTGCGGCGTGAAGGAAGCCGACATCTGGCAGGCCGCGGAATGGTTCGCCACCGCGCCTTCGTCACTGAGCCTCTATTGCCAAGGGCTGAACCAGAGCAGCAGCGGCACGGCCAAGAACACGGCCCTGATCAACATGCACCTGGCCACCGGCCAGATCGGCAAGCCCGGCGCCGGCCCCTTCTCGCTGACCGGCCAGCCCAATGCCATGGGCGGCCGTGAGAGCGGCGGCATGGCCACACTCTTGCCCGGCCACCGCGACCCGGGCAAGGCCGAGGACTGGGCCGAGATCGAGACGCTCTGGGGCGTGCCCGAGCTGCCGGGCAAGCGCGGCCACACCGCCGTCGAGATGTTCGAAGCCGCCGCGCGCGGCGAGATCAAAGCGCTGTGGATAGTCTGTACCAACCCGGCCCAGTCCATGCCCGACCAGGCCACCGTGCGCCAGGCGCTGGAGCGCTGCGAGCTGGTCATCCTGCAGGAAGCCTTCGCCCACACCGCCACGGCCAAATACGCCGACTACCTGCTGCCCGCCGCCACCTGGGGCGAGAAGGAAGGCACGGTCACCAACAGCGAGCGCCGCATCAGCCGCGTGCGACCGGCCGTGCCGGCGGCCGGCGAGGCGCGGGCCGACTGGCTCATCGCTCGCGACATTGCCGCATTGGTCGACGCCGGCCTCGGCCGCGCGCCCCGCATCGCCGTCGACAAGGCAGAAGACCTCTGGCTCGAGCACCGCGAGGCCACGCGCGGCCGCGACCTCGACATCACCGGCCTGTCCTGGATCACGCTGGATACCGAAGGCCCGCAGCAGTGGCCCTACGTCAACGGCCCCACGGCGCGCCTGTACACCGACGGCCGCTTCGCCACCGCCGATGGTCGCGCGCGCTTCATCACCAAGGCCTACCAGGCCACTGCCGAGATGGCCACGCCCAAGCGGCCATTTGCTTTGACCACCGGCCGCATGCGCGACCAATGGCATGGCATGAGCCGCAGCGGCAGCGTGCCACGCCTGTTCGCCCACGAAGGCAAGCCGCTGGTGCGCATCAACCCGAGCGACGCCGCACGCCGCAAGCTGGCCGAAGGCGAACTCGTGCATGTGCGCTCCAAGCGCGGCGAGCTCGTGCTGCCCCTCAAGCTCGACGAGAACGTGCCGCTGGCCGGTGCCGACATCGCCATGCACTGGGGCGACGAATTCATCGGTGCCCAGCTCGGCATCAATGCCGTCACGCAAGGCGCCTTCTGCCCCGACTCCAAGCAGCCCGAGCTGAAGTTCAGCGCCGTCGCCATCGAGCCGGCCGACCTGCCCTGGCGCCTCAGCGCCTGCGCATGGGTCGCGCCCCCGGACGGCCCGCGCCTGCGCGAACAGCTGCGCGCGCTGATGCCGCGCTTCGGCTATGCGCATTGCCTGCCCGAGCCGGCCAAGGGTGAGCAGGTGGGCTGGGCGTTTGAAGCCGCCTGCGCCGAGGCGCCCTCACCCGAACTGGTTGCGGAACTCGGCGCCGTGCTGGGCCTGAACAGCCCCGCCGTGCTGCGCTATGCCGATGCCCAGCGCGGGCGACTGCGCCTGCTCAATCTCGATGGCGACGATCTGCAGACCGCGCCGCTGCAGGCCCTGCTGCGCGTCGGCCAGCACGACGAAGGCGCCTGGCTTGTCGATCTCTGGCGCGAGCGCACGGCCGCATCCACGGTCGGCCGCTGGCTGCTGTCGCCCGGCGCACCGCCGACCAACCCCGCTGCCGCGGCCAGCCCCCAGGTCTGCAACTGCTTCGACGTTCGCGAGGACGTCATCCGCCTGACGCTGTCGCACTGCAGCGGCAGCCCCACCGAGCGCCTGGCACAGCTTCAGTCAGAGAAGCGCTGTGGCACGCAATGCGGCTCCTGCCTGCCGACGCTGCGCCGCCTGGTTGCCACGACACCTGAAGAGGTCCCCGCATGAACCACACCGTCTCTCTTGTTGGCGCCGGCCCCGGCGACCCGGAACTGCTGACCGTCCGTGCACTCAAGCGCATCGAAGGCGCGGATGTGGTGCTGGCCGACGACCTGATCGACCCGCGCGTGCTGGCCCTCGTCAAAGGCCGCCTGCTGCGCGTCGGCAAGCGCGGTGGCTGCATCTCGACGGACCAGCACTTCATCCACGCGCTGATGATCCGCGAGGCCCGCGCCGGCCACCGCGTCGTGCGCCTCAAGGGCGGCGACCCCTTCGTCTTCGGCCGCGGCGGCGAGGAAGTGGATGCCCTGCGCGAAGCCGGCCTCGACGTCGAAGTGGTCAGCGGCCTGACCAGCGGCATCGCCGGCCCGGCCGCCGTCGGCATCCCGGTGACGGACCGTCGCGCCTCGCCCGGCGTCATCCTCGTCACCGGCCACCCCGGCGAAGGCCGCGCCGAGCCCGACTGGGCGGCGCTGGCCCGCACCGGGCTGACCCTGGTCATCTACATGGGCGTGGCCCGCGCGGCCGACATCACGGCCCAACTGATCGCAGCCGGCTTGAAGGCCGACCTGCCGGCGGCCATCGTCAGCGCAGCGCACACGGCGCAGCAGCGCCATGCGGTGACGACACTGGCCGGCCTGCCCGACTGCATCGCTCGCGAGGGGCTGAAGAGCCCGGCCTTGCTGGTCATCGGCGAGGTGGTCGCCCATGCGGCGCTCGATGCGGTGCAGCATGGCTTGCGCAATGTCGGCTGAGCAGCCCGCTCGTCGCTGGTCCCGACCCCGACGAGAGCAGCTTCAGGCGGCGGCTCGCCGCACCTGGGGACGCGGCAGTACGCCCGAATCTCGGTATCGAGGTCGATGACGCTCTCGAAAACTCCGAACGGGCGGAAATCTCAGCGCCGCTGTCTACAACGACTGTGCACGCAGCACGCCGCACGCATGCACGAAGTTGCCGCCGCCCAGGTGGTGGATCGTTTGCAGACTGACGTTATCCTCGCTGAACAACCAATGGCCGCTCGCGAAGATGCGTTCGTCGGCTGCGGCAGCAACGACCTCCGCAAAGCAGGTGTCATACGCATCTTCGGTATGCGGCTCGCGAATCAATCGGCATTCAAGCCAGGCCGCGCAGCCCGACTCAATCAGCGGCACGCCCAATACCGGCCCGGCCCTTGCGACGATGCCGTGGCGGGCAAACTTGTCGGTGTCGCGGCCGCTCGCACCGCCGACGGCGTAGGTCAGGTCGACCAGCGCCGCACCTGGAATGCAGAGGCCGAACGCGCCGCTGGCGGTGACCAGCTCACGCGTATAGGTTTGCTTGTCGATGACGACGGCAACGCGCGGTGGCGTGAACTCGACCGGCATTGACCACGCAGCGGCCATCACGTTGCGGCGCCCACCGGCCGCGCTGGTCACGAGCACGGTGGGGCCGTGGTTGATCAGGCGGCTGGCGTGCTCCAGCGCAACGGGTTGGAAGTGCTCGTTCATCATGAGCTGCGGGTTCCTTGCCTTCGAAGGTACTTGCCCAGGTTGGCCTTGAGCTCCAGCGACGCCTGCACCATCGCGCTACGCGGCGCCGGCAGATGGCTGAACACGTTCAACAGCCCGAAATCATGAATCATGCCGTTGTAGCGCACCGCCTTCACGGGCACGCCCGCAGCGTCGAGCTTGCGGCCGTAGGCTTCAGCTTCGTCGCGCAGGACATCGAATTCGGCGGTCTGGATCAGCGTCGGCGGCAAGCCCTTGAGCTGCTCGGTCGTCGCCTGCAGCGGCGAAGCGTAGATCTGCTTGCGTGCCTTGGCGTCGGTCGTGTAATGGTCCCAGAACCAGGCCATCAAATCCTTCGTCAGGAAGTAGCCGTTGGCAAACTGCTTGTACGACGGCGTGTCGAAGCCTGCATCCGTCACCGGACATAGCAAGACTTGCGAACGCAGTGTAGGTGCGCCCTTCTCGTTCGCCATCAAGGCAACCGCGGCGGCCAGGTTGCCACCCGCGCTGTTGCCAGCGACGGCGAGGCGCTTGCCGTCGACGTGGATCTCCTTGCCATGCTCGGCCACCCATTGGGTCGCGGCATAGGCTTGCTCGATGGCGACGCCGTATCGCGCCTCGGGCGACAGGGTGTAGTGGACGAAGACCGCCACTGCGCCCGAGCCTGCAACAAGGTCACGCACCAGCCGTTCATGGGTCGGGAAATCGCCCAGCACCCAGCCGCCGCCGTGGAAGTACATGAATGCGGGCAGGGTCTTCTGTTTGCTGCCGGCCGGGCGCACGATGGTCAGTTTCAGGTCGCCGCCATTGACGCGGATCATCTTCTCGCTCACATCAGCTGCCGGCAAGTCCACATTGGGGCCAGCCTGCGCGCCCACCAGCACGGCGCGGGCATCGGCCGGCGTCATGGCCTCGATCGGCGTGCCGCCTTCAAGGCCTTGCAGGAACTTTGCCGTGTTGTGCTCGACGCCGGGCGGGCCGGCTGCAAAGGCATTGCCAAGCGACAGGGTCACTACGGAAAGGGCGAGAGCGGAGTTGAGGGTTGTCATGATGTTTCGTTTTCAATGAGTGAGCGTGCGAGTCAATGAATGGCGCGCTACCTATCTCGCTTTGCTGCGCTTTCGCGACCGCCCTGCCCACGCGCGCATCAGTGCCATCGGCAGAGCGTTGACTCGTCCGCTCGCTCAGGGGGCGACGTGCGTGTGATAGATCTTGCTGATCACGGTCCACTTGCCATCGACCTTCAGCAGATGGAAGAAGTCGGTGAAGGACAGGCCGGAAACGTCGTTGGCGTCGAAACGCGCGCTGGCGGCAGTGCCGACGATTTCGATTCTGACGATTGCAGATTGCGCTTCGGGAGAAGGACGAAAGGAGGTGTCGATGTCGTCGAACAGATTCCGGATGGCTCCACCGGTCAACTTGCCATCCGCGCCGACGCCAAAGATGGTCGCCTTCTCGCTGAAAGCGGGCTTCATGATGCTGCCCTTGGCGTGCTTGAGTCCTTCGTTGTATTTGTTCAGTACCTCAACGATGGCTCGATAGTCTTGCACGTAGGTTGGTTTGCTCATGGCCTTGCTGCCGGCAGCTTGTGGGCCGCGCGGCAGGTCTTCTGCTTGAGCGGCGGCTACCAAGCCAACCGTCATTGTCAGGAACACCAAAGTCTTGATAACGGTCGTTCTCATACACGTTCAAGGCGCGACGTGCGTGTGAAAGATCTTGCTGACCACAGTCCATTTGCCCTGGACCTTCAGCAGATGGAAGAAGTCGGTGAAGCAGAAGCCGGACACGTCGTTGGTGTCGATGCGGGCGCTGGCGGCGGTGCCGACGATCTCGATGCGGACAATGGCACTTTGAGCTTCAGGCGACGGACGGAAATCCTTGTCGATACCGTCGAACAGGTGGTGGATGGCTCCGCCTGAGAGCGTGCCATCGGCGCCCACGCTGAACATGGTTGCCTGCTCGCAGAAAGCGGGCTTCATGATGCTGCTCTTGGCCAGCTTGCAGCCCTCGTTGTACTTGTTCAGCACTTCGACGATGGCGTGGTACTCAGGGACGTAGGTGGGCTTGTTCATGGTTTCTCTTCCGGTTGGAGTTGGGGGAACTTGTGGATTGCAGACACAGCGCCGCAACCCGGCTCAGGCGTCGCACAGTTCTGTGGCGCACGCTTCGACCAGGGGCCGGGGGCCCAGCCGTTGAAGCCTGCTTTCACGGCCGTTGAGCCACCACGCAGCCTGGATGTTCCAGTCGGCGTAGGGACTTTGCGGATCGGCCGCCCCCAGCGTCTGCCGTGCATGCAGCGGGAAGTGCGGATCACGCAGCGCGCTGTGCCCCAGTGCGACGATGTCGGCCTGGCCCGAAGCCACGACCGTCTCGGCCTGGTGTGGGTCGACGATGAGGCCGACGGCCATGGTGCCGATGCCCGTCTCGCGACGGATCCGCGCGGCGAACGGCACCTGGAAACCATAGCCAATCGGGTAGTCGAAGACGCCGAAGCCACCGGAGGAACAGTCGACGACATCGACGCCGACCTTGGCGAGCTCCCTGGCGAAAGCCACGCTGTCGTCGATGGTCCAGCCGTCCCGGCTGCCGTCCACCGCCGAGATGCGCACGAACAGCGGCTTGTCCTTCGGCCAGATCTCACGCAACTCGCGGGCGATCTCCAGCGGCAGACGGATACGGTTCTCGAAGCTGCCGCCATATCCGTCGGTCCGGTCGTTGGTCAGCAGCGAGAGGAACGCATTCAACAAGAAGCCGTGTGCGCAGTGCAGTTCCAACACCTCGAAGCCGGCCGTCAACGCACGGCGTGCCGCTGCGGCGAAGTCAGCCCGGACCTTGGCGATGCCCCGTGCATCGAGCGCGGTGGGTGCCAGCCAACCCTCGGCCGCTGGACGCGCGCTGGGAGAGACCACCGGCCATGGATGCTCGCCGCGGGCAGCATCACGTTCGTCCAGCGGCCCGTTCCCCTCGAATGCGCGCTGAATGCTGGCCTTGGGGCCGGCATGGGCGATCTGGATACCTGGGACGGCGCCGTATTGCTTGGCGAAGGCCGCGATCCGGGCCAGGCCTTCGACATGGGCGTCATCCCAGATGCCCACGTCGCCATGGGTGATCCGGGCCTCGGGCGACACGCCGGTGGCCTCGACCATCACCAGGCCGAACCCGCCGAGTGCAAAGCGCCCGTAGTGGGCGACGTGGTATTCGTTCACAAAGCCGTCGTTGGCCGTGTACTGGCACATGGGGCTCAGTGCCAGACGGTTGCGCAGCGTCACGCCGCGCAACGTCAGAGGCTGAAATAGCTTGCTCATTTCCAACTCTGCATGAATAGATCAATTGACGGCTGTGCGGGCGAACCGCGCCGGCCGAGATCGCGCCGGGAGATGAGGACTCGACCCATTCACCGACGCGCGTACTCTTCGGCCGGCTTGTCGGTCGGGCTCGCCCAGGCCGCCTTTGTCTCTTCGGAGGCCGGCAGATTGACGGCGGTGTTGGTGGGCGGGATCGGCTTCATGAACCACTTGTCGTAGAGCTGCGCGATCTCGCCGCTCTTCATCAGGCTGCGCAGCGTGTTGTCGACGCTTTGCTTGAATGCCGGGTCGTCCTTGCGGACCATGATCGCGATCGGCTCCACGCCCAGCACCTCGCCAACGATCCTGAAGTCCGCCGGATTGCGCGACTTGGCGATGTTGCCGGCCAGTACTTGAGCGTCCATCACGAAGGCATCGGCGCGCCCGGAATCGAGGTTGAGCATGCTGTCAGTGTGGTCCTTGCCGAAGATCTCCTGGAACTCGACGCCCGCGGCCCTTTGGTGCTTGCGCAAGAGCTGCACGCTGGTCGTGCCGGTGGTCGTCGCAACCTTGCGGCCGTTCAACTGACTGATCGACTGAATGCCTGAGTTCGCCTTCACGGCGATGCGGATCTCCTCGACATAGGTCGTCAGCGCAAACGCGACCTGCTGTTGGCGGGCGGCGTTGTTGGTCGTCGAGCCGCATTCGATGTCGATCGTCCCGTTCTGCAGCAGAGGCGTCCGATTGGCCGACGACACGGGCTGGTACTTGATGTCCAGCTTCGCTAGTCCAAGCTGCTTCTGGATATCGGCCAGCGCGCGATGGCACAAGTCGATGTGAAAGCCGACGTACGTCCCGCTGCCGATGGTGTATGACAAGGCGCCCGACGATTCACGCACGCCCATGGTCACGGATCCCGTTGACTTGATCTTCTGCAGCGTGTCCGCATGCACCGCGCAAGCATTGGCGGCGGCAATGATGGCAAGCACCAGTTTCTTCATTGATCGCTCCTCATGGGTGATTCATCAACAAATCACTTGGCAAACAGCATCGCGATGTCGGCGAAGGCCTTGATCTCCAGTGCATTGCCGGACGGGTCGAGGAAGAACATCGTGGCCTGCTCGCCGGGTTCGCCCTTGAAGCGGATGTAGGGCTCGATCACGAACTCGACATCGGCCGCCTTGAGGCGCGTGGCGGCCGCCTCCCACTCGGCCATCGGCAGCACGATGCCGAAGTGGCGCACCGGCACGCCGTGGCCATCGACCGCGTTGCGCTGCGCGATGCCGGTTTCGCCGGGGGCCAGGTGCGCCACGATCTGGTGACCGTAGAAGTTGAAGTCGACCCAGTCGGCCGCGCTGCGGCCTTCAGGGCAGCCGAGCAGGTCTCCGTAGAACTCCCTGGCCAGCGCGATGTCGTGCACCGCGAATGCGACGTGGAACGGGGAGAGGCTGTGGGGATTGCTGGTGGGAGCACGCATCGTCATGGTGTGAGTGATGTGTTGTTGATCGGGCGGTGGCGGTCTTCGGTGCTTGAATCCTAGGCAGCGCAGAAAAAAAGAAAATCAATATATATTTGCCCCAAGCACAAACAGAATTTGTTGATGATCCGCGAATTGAAGACCTTGATGGCCGTGGCACGAGAGGGGACGTTCGCCGCTGCCGGCGAACAGATCGGCCTGACGCAGGCCGCCGTCAGTGCGCAGATGCAGCGTTTGGAGGCAGACCTTGGCTTCCAACTCTTCGACCGGACTGGGAGATCAGCGCGTCTGAATGCCATGGGGCACCAGACGCTGGCGCAAGCCCAAGAGCTGCTTCGCCTCTACAACGAGCTCGGGTCTAGCAACACCGGGCAGCCAGCCACCGTACCGGTCAACGTCGGCGCCATCGCATCGGTGCAGCGCTCGCTGCTACCTGACGCGCTCGGGAAGTTCCACAAGCAGGTTCCCGGCTGCCGTACGAGAGTCGTTCCGGGCCTGTCCATGGAACTGCTGAACCTGGTCGACGCCGGCGACATCGCCATGGCGGCGATCATCCGACCGCCGTTCTCGCTGCACGGTGACCTGCGCTGGAGCACGCTGGTGCACGAGCCGTTTCGCCTGCTGGTGCCACGGCACGTGGACGGCAACGATTGGGCCGATCTGCTGTCCAGCCAGCCGTTTGTCCGGTATGACCGCGCCTCGTTCGGCGGCCGGCAGGTCGATCGTTTCCTGCGCGCCGCGCACCTGAACGTGCAGCAGGTCTGCGAGCTCGACGAGCTCGATGCGATCGTGCGGCTGGTGGCCAACGGCGTGGGGGTCGCGCTCGTACCGCAGACCGCCACGCATCGCAAGTGGCCCGCAGCGGTACGCGCGATCGACCTCGGGCATCACACCTTTCATCGGGACATCGGCCTCGTCCACCGAGCGAGCCGAAGCCTCAGCGAGCCGGCACGGCTGCTCGCGGACCTCATTCGCAACGCGTACAACGGCAAGTCGGCAACCGGCGAGATCGAGGATCACCGCTGACAGCCCACTAGCGTCCAAAGCGACGTCTGCTCCCGTCGACGCCGTTGGCTTCTCTGAGGCCTGCGGCACACTGCACGCATGCCCGCCATCAAGCCCGCTGCCCCGGTCGAGGCCGCCCCGACGCTGTTCAAGAACGCCAAGGCCTTCGAGGCCTGGCTGAAGAAGAACCACGCGAAGTCCGACGGCCTGTGGCTGCAGATCGCCAAGCGCGGCGCTGCCGAGCCCAGCGTGACCTACCCCGAGGCGGTGGAGATCGCGCTGTGCTGGGGCTGGATCGACGGCCAGAAGAAGGGGCTGGACGACCAGCACTTCCTGCAGCGTTTCACGCCGCGGCGCGCGCGCAGCATCTGGTCCAAGATCAATGTCGACAAGGTGGCCGCGCTGACCGAGGCGGGCCGCATGCAACCGCCCGGCCAGGCGCAGGTCGAGGCCGCCAAGGCCGACGGCCGCTGGGCCCAGGCCTACGACGGCGCCAAGACGTCCACCGTGCCCGACGACCTCGCCGCGGCGCTGGACGCCAGCCCGCCAGCCAAGGCCTTCTTCGCCACCGTCAACGCGAGCAACCGCTACGCCGTGCTCTGGCGCGTCCAGACCGCTGTCAAGCCTGAGACGCGCGCCAAGCGAATCGCGCAACTGGTGGACATGCTCGCCCGCGGCGAAACGGTGCACATCTTCAAGCCCAAGGCCAAGGCCAGCTAGGCCGGCGGCGCTCGGCCAACGCGAGGGGCTGCGGCTCCGACAGCCGACAGCTGAGGCGCTCGGTCGCCAACTTCACTGCCGAAGGACGTCGGCTCCAGGCTGGGAGCAGCCTTCGCAATCTGCGGGTCGACCACGGCCGCGAACCCCAGCACTCGGGCGCGTCTCCACCCCAGAGGGCGGCATCAGCCGTCGTTTGCAGTGGAAGCCTGCTTCTCCGGCCAAAGTTTCTTCAGAGGCGGACCACGATCAAAGACTTCAGTGCCGACCTTGACCAGCAAGTAGCCTGCTGCATCAATCTCGTATGTCACTCCCGAGAGATTTCTATAGGACGTGGCGGTGATGCGAGTCAGCGGAATGCCGATCGAGCCATCGATCTGAGCTTGATCAAGACAGCGGGCAACGATGAAGAATCGATCAGCTATCTGCTCAATGGCCCGCGTGCAGTCCGGGCTCCTTAGCTTCCAGACTCCAAGAACCTGGCGTTGCGCATCCTGAGGCAACGTTTCCGGCCGATTCGGAGGATCCGCGGAAGCAGTCGAACCGCAGATGCCTAAGACGAGCCATGCAGCAAGGAAGAGAACAGGGATCTTCATTTTGTCCGGCAGCAGCGTCGAGCAATACGGATCCCGTCAGCTCAGCTTGAAGCTGCTCACCAACCCGGCCAGGCGCACGGCCTGTTCCTTCAGCGATTGAGCCGCCGCGGCGGACTCTTCGACCAGCGCGGCGTTCTGCTGCGTCATCTGGTCCAGCTCCGTCACCGTGCCGTTGACCTGGGCGATGCCCTGGCTCTGCTCGACAGCCGCGGCGCTGATCTCGCCAATGATGTCGGTCACGCGCTGCACCGAGCCGACGATGTCGGTCATCGTCGTGCCGGCGTCGTTGACGAGGTGGGTGCCGGCCTCGACGCGCTCGACGCTGGCGCCGATCAGCGCCTTGATCTCGCGGGCCGCTTCGGCGCTGCGCTGGGCCAGCGATCGCACCTCGCCGGCCACCACCGCGAAGCCGCGGCCCTGCTCGCCAGCCCGCGCCGCTTCCACGGCGGCGTTCAGCGCCAGGATGTTGGTCTGGAAGGCGATGCCGTCGATGGTGCCGATGATGTCGGCGATCTTGCGGCTGGCGGTGTTGATCTCGCCCATGGTGCTGACGACGCGCGACACCACCGCGCCACCGCGGCCGGCCGTCTCGGCGGCGGCGCCGGCGAGCTGCTTGGCCGTCATGGCTGAATCGGCGCTCTGGCTGACGGTGCCGGTCAGCTGGGTCATGGAGCTGGAGGCCTGCTGCAGGTTGGACGCCGTCTGCTCGGTGCGCTGTGACAGGTCCATATTGCCGGTCGCCACTTCGGTCGAGGCGACCTGGATGCTCTCGGCCGATTCGCGCACCTGGCCGACGATCTCGGACAGGGACTTCTGCATGGCCGCCAGGGCCTGCATCATCTCAGCGGACTCGTCGGTGCCGCGGGCCTCGGGTGCGCGCGACAGGTCACCGTCGGCCATGCGTTCGGCAAAGCGCTTGGCGGCCACCAGCGGGCCGATGATGGAGCGCGAGATCAGCACTGCCAGCGCGCCGCCGATGACGACGCAGACGACGAAGGCGACCAGGAAACCGATGAAGACGTTGCCGACCAGGCTGTCGACCTTGGTGAAGACATCGTCCCCCCGCTTCTTCAGGTCGCCCTCGATGTTGTTCAGCATGGCCAGGGCGGGGTCGTAGGCCGCGTCGGCGGCCTTGATGTCCTCGAAGGCGGCCTGGGCGTCGGCATAGCTGTCGGCCAGGATCTTGTCGGCCACCGGCTTGACGGCCTTGCGGTAGTCGGCCATCAGGCCGCGGAACTTGACCAGGGCCTCCTTGCCCTTCTCTTCGGTCGAGATCTTGCCGAAGTCCTCCATGGCCTGGTCGAGGCTCGTCTGGGCGGTGTCCCACTCCTTCCGGGCACGGGCCATGCCCTCCTTGTTGAAGATGGAAGCCACCAGCGTGGACGTCGCCGCCTTGCTCTGCAGCAGCTGGCTGCGCGCCGACATGGTGATGTTGGACGCCGGGATCAGCTTCTGCGTGATGCCCTGGATGGCCTGCTGCGACACCTTGAGCCCGAAGCCACCCACGGCCACCAGCAGCGCCGTCATCGCCAGGATGATGCCGAAGGCCAGCCAGAGGCGGGCTTGGATGCGCAGACGTCGCAGCATGGAAATTCTCCTGGTGAGAGGGGGCAATCAGAAGTAGCCGCTGATTGAAGCAGAAACCCGCACAGGCAGATACAAATGCGCTGGTAGGCTCGCGGCATCGTTCACGCCACAGCCTCCCATGAGCTTTCTGGCTATCGACATTGGCAACACCCGGCTCAAATGGGCCGTCTATGCAGACGACGCCCAGCCCGGCGACCCGCCGCAGCAGCACGGCGCCGTCTTCCTGGAAAACATCGACCGCTTGGCCGACGAGGACTGGCAAGGCCTGGCCCCGCCCACCCGCATCCTCGGCAGCAATGTCGCCGGTGACGCGGTGCGGCGCCGCGTCGAAGAGCAGATGGAGCACTGGGACCTGGTGCCGCGCTGGGTCGTGCCCGCCGCCGAGGCCGCCGGCGTGACGAACGGCTACGACCACCCGACGCGCCTGGGCGCCGACCGCTGGGTGGCTGTCATCGGTGCCCATGCGCATGCGAAGAAGCGCGGCTTCGAGGGACCGGTGCTGACCGTCATGATCGGCACGGCGGTGACCGTGGACTCCCTGTCGAGCGACGGCCAGTTTCTCGGCGGCCTCATCCTGCCCGGCCACGGCATCATGCTGCGTGCGCTGGAAGGCGGCACGGCCGGCCTGCGCGTGCCCACCGGCGAGGTGCGTGACTTCCCCACCAACACCAGCGACGCGCTGACGACCGGCGGCACCTTTGCCATCACGGGCGCCATCGAGCGCATGCACCGCCTGCTGACCAAACGCGAGAACCGCGAGCCGCTGCTGCTGATGACGGGCGGTGCCGGCTGGAAGGTGGCACCGGCGCTGGACGCGCCTCACGAGCTCATCGAAGGCCTGATCTTCGACGGTCTGCTGGCCATCAATTCGGCGCGGACCTGAGCTTGTCGACCAGCTCGCGCGCCGAGCGCACGCCCAGGCGCTGGTAGAGCTTGCGGGCGTGGTCGACGACGGTGCTGGGGGCCACGTTCAGCCTTTGCGCGACCTCGGCCTGGGCCAGCCCCCGCAGCAGCAGCCGCGCGACGGCGGCCTGGCCGCTGGACAGCTCGAAGCCCTGCAACCGGCGCTCATCCGCCAGCTCGCGCGGCTCGAAGCGACGCAGTTGCACCTGTGTCCAGCTCGGCGCACTCCCGTCGACGGCATCCAGGCGCCGGGCGCTGAATTCGAAACGCCCCCAGGGGCTGTCCACCCTCTGCACGACCGGCCCCTGCCGCGCGGCCACGTGCAGGCCGGCCAGCACCGCTTCGGCGGAAGGCTGGCTCGGCTCCGGGCCTGGCCCTGGGCCGGCCAGCGCCAACAGGCGCCGGGCGCCGGCGCTGGCGTGGCCCAGGC
>NZ_JBFUFR010000060.1:0-31218 GCF_056403315.1 Roseateles sp. P2_H4
GAGCGGGCGCCGGTGCGGGCGCTGGAGCAGGGGCGGGCGCTGGGGCGCTCGATCCGCCGCCCCCGCCGCAGGCCGTCAGGGCTGCTGCAGCGAGCAGGGCCGCGGCGGTCGAAAACTTGTCTGGGAAGCGATTCATGTAATCAAACTACTCATCAAGGCGCCGGCGAGCATACCGATGCTCCAGGGTGATGCGCCATAGGTGTTTCGATGAATGTAGTTTTGCTACTATTCAAAAATAACAAGGAGACCTTCGTGCCCTCTCGCTTCATGCTGCCGACGTTGTTGAGCCTGGCGCTGATCACCACCGCTGCGCGGGCGGCCGATCTGGACGATTGCAATGCCGAGGTGCCGGTCCCGGCGCCCGCCGCCAAAGTGGCGGCCGAGGCCTATTGGCTGGATGCGCGCACGCTGCAATGGCCGGGCTTGAAGTTGCAGGCCGGCGAGCGTGTGCGGTTGCATCGGGCCAGGTCAAACGGGCCGGGCAAAACGCTTGAACTGCTGCCGAGCACGACCGCATTGCCGATCCGTTTCCGCTTCATCGGCGACGGGCCGCGCTTCGCGCTGGCTGCCGGCACGGACACCGCGGCGCTGCTGCGTGACCCGCTGCAGCTGGTGCACGCGGCCGCCGACGGCCGCGCCATCGCGTCGACAGGCGTCCAGATCGCGGGCGCGCTCGACGACCTCTACGCCGCGGCCGAAGGGGTGACCGACTTCGGCGCCCATCCCGCCAAGGCGCAGACGCGCTTTGCCGTCTGGGCCCCCACGGCACAACGCGTACTGCTGTGCCGCCACGCCGGCCCCGAATCACCCGCCGTCGCCGTCGATGCGATGCGCTTCGATGCCGCGACCGGCGCGTGGCGTGCGGAACTGCCGGGCAACCTGAGCGGCCAGGCCTATCGCTACCTCGTCGACGTCGTCACGCCCACCCATGGCCGGGTGCGCAACCTCGTCACCGATCCCTATTCCGTTGCGCTGACGGCCGACTCGCGGCTCAGCGTCGTGGCCGATCTCGCGTCACCCGCTTTGAAGCCGCGCGGCTGGGACGCCTCGCCGCGCCCGACGCGCGTGAAGGCAGCCACCGACCAGGTGATCTACGAGCTGCATGTGCGCGACTTCTCCGTCAGCGATGCCTCCGTGCGGCCCGCCTGGCGCGGCAAATACCTGGCCTTCACCGAGGGCGCGTCCCTCGGCATGAAGCACCTCCAGGCGCTTTCCAAGGCCGGCCTGACCGACGTGCACCTGCTGCCCGTCTTTGATCTCGCCAGCGTGCCCGAGCGTGGCTGCAAGACGCCGACGGTGCCGGCGGCGCCGGCCGATGCCGAGGCGCAGCAGGCCGCCGTCATGGCCGAGGCGGCCGACGACTGCTTCAACTGGGGCTATGACCCCTGGCATTTCAACGTGCCGGAAGGCAGCTACGCGACCGATCCGCTGCTGCGGGTGATCGAGTTCCGCGCGATGGTGATGGCCCTGCACCAGGCCGGGCTGCGCGTCGGCATGGACATGGTCTACAACCACATGTCGGCCGCCGGCCAGGCGCAGAAGTCCGTGCTGGACCGCCTGGTGCCGGGCTATTACCACCGCCTCAACGCCAAGGGCGAGATCGAGCGCTCGACCTGCTGCGACAACACGGCCACCGAGCACCGCATGATGGCCAAGCTGATGATCGACTCGGCGGCGCTGTGGGTGCGTGAATACAAGATCGACTCGATGCGCTTCGACCTGATGGGCCACCAGCCGCGCGAGGCGATGGAGAGGCTGCAGAAGCGCGTCAACGCCGAAGCCGGCCGGCCCGTGCAACTGCTGGGCGAGGGCTGGAACTTCGGCGAAGTGGGCAACGGCGCGCGCTTCGTGCAGGCCTCGCAGCTGAGCCTGAACGGCAGCGGCATCGGCTCCTTCAGCGACCGTGGCCGCGACGCGGCGCGCGGTGGCGGTGCGGGTGAGGGCGGTGACGACAGCGTGCGCCGCCAGGGTTGGCTCAATGGCCAGGTCTATGCGCCCAATGCGCTGGGGAATGCCAAACCCGAGGAACTGCTGACCGCCGCCGACATGATCCGCGTCGGCCTGGCCGGCTCACTGCGCGGCTATGAGCTGACGACCTGGCGCGGCGAGAAGAAGCGCCTGGATGCCATGCCCTATGGCGACCAGCCGGCTGGCTTCGTCAGCGAGCCCAGCGAGGTCGTCAACTACGTGGAGAACCACGACAACCAGACGCTGTTCGACATCAACGCGCTGAAGCTGCCGCGCGACACCTCGCGCGAGGACCGCGCCCGCGTGCAGATGCTGGGCGCGGCCGTCGTCGCCTTCAGCCAGGGCATCGCTTATTTCCATGCCGGCCAGGACATCCTGCGCAGCAAGAGCATGGACCGCAACAGCTATGACAGCGGCGACTGGTTCAACCGGCTGGACTGGAGTTATCAAAGCAACCACTTCGGCACCGGCCTGCCGCCGAAGCAGGACAACTTTGGCAAGGATGGCCGCGATTGGGAGCTGGCGCGGGAGCGGCTGGCGGATGCATCCATTGCGCCGGGTCCGGCCGAGATTGCCTGGGCGCGCGACGTCTTCCGCGATCTGCTGAAGATCCGCGCCAGCACGACGTTGCTGCGGCTGCCGAGTGCGGCGGAGATCAGCAAGCGCGTCAGCTTCCCGGGCAGCGGTGCGGGGCAGAACCCGGTGCTGGTCGCGACGCGCATCGACGGCCGTGGCTTGGCAGGAGCTCGCTTCAAGGCGGTGATGACGCTGATCAATGTGGCGCCGACGGCGCAGACGCTGAAGCTGACTGAAGAGGCTGGTGCTGCATGGAAGTTGCATCCGGTGCAGCGTGGCGCGAAGGCGGCGGACCAGCGCGTGGCGCGTGAGGCCAAGGCAGTCGCGGGGGTGTTCCAGGTACCGGCGCGAAGCGCGGTGGTGTTCGTGCTGGATTGAGCAAGGCTGGGCGCTTGGACCGGACCCAGCCAATCTACGAAGCGGCCGCTGGCAAGGCATCCAGCGGGCTGCGTACTGCGCCTCCGCCCAGCTTGAGTACGTGGGTGTAGATCATCGTGGTGGCTACATCGGAATGACCGAGTAGTTCTTGGACGGTGCGGATATCGCTACCGGCTTGCAGAAGGTGAGTAGCGAAGCAATGCCGCAGCGTGTGCGGCGTTGCAGGCTTGTCGATGCTCGCGGCCTCAACGGCGCGCTTGAATGCGCGCTGAAAAGTCTGGTCGTAAAGGTGGTGGCGGCGCACCACGCCGCTGTGCGGGTCGGTTGAGTGATGGCCTTGCGGGAACAGCCAGAACCACGGCCAGCTCGAACCCATGCGTGGGTATTTGCGGTCCAAGGCATGCGGCATCTCCACGCCCGCCATGCCGGCCTCGACATCACCCGCCCACGTCAGCCGAGCCTGTGCAATCTGGGCGCGCAAGGCGGACGTCAGCGACTGAGGCAGCATCACGACGCGGTCCTTGGCGCCCTTGCCCTCGCGCACGATCAGCGCGCACTGACCGACGTCGACGTCCTTGACTCGCAATTGCAGCGCCTCGGCGATCCGCAGGCCTGTGCCATACAGCAATTGCGCCAGCAACAGATGCTCGCCACTCATGCCTCGGAGCACCCTGGCCATCTCGTCGACGCTCAGCACCACCGGCAGCCGCCGATGCCGGCGGGGATGCCCGATCTCCTTGAGCCACGGCAAGTCATGCGCGAGCACCTTGGTATAGAAGAACAGAAGGGCCGACAGGGCCTGGCTGTGCGTTGACGGGGCCACCGCGCGGTCATTCGCAAGGTGCATCAGGAAGGCCTCCACTTCGGGGCCACCCATCTCCGACGGATGCCGTAACCCATGAAAACGGATGAAGGCCTTCACCCAGTACGCATAGACCTCTTCGGTACGCAGGCTGTAGTGCAGGAGCCGGCAGCGCTCGCGCAACTGATCGAGCACGCGGACGGACCGCAGGGGCGGCAACTCCGTCGTCGACGGCCGGGGCCGCAGGTTTCCCCGAGGTGGCAGGTTCAGCAAATGGACTGGCATCATGAGCCTTCCAGCGGCACCACCTCTGTTCGAGAGAACTTGTAACGGCGCGCCGCTTTTGGTGGAAATTTAATGCTGTACGTTTATACAGTCAATGAAAAAAAGTTGATGATGAATCAATCGCTTGAGTTCGCCAGTCGGCGCCGAGCTAGGGCGCAGCTTCCTTGCCTAGGAGGCGATGGCTGTCTCCACAGAACACGTTCCCTTGATCTTCTGCTGCAGAAAACCTAACAGGATAAATCGGCGACTGTATGTTTATACAGCATCGAAAAACTGCTAGCTTGCGCTGCGTAGCAGGCGCGCACGCCCAAGCGGGCTTGGTGCGGACGAGCCAGCAACGCAGCGTGAACTTATCAGCCTTGCGTAGGCTGTTTTGCGCACAGAGTGGTGCGCTAAACCCCGTCAGAAAGTGCCCCGCAGAAGCTCCAGAGAACCTGTCACTAGAACGGACGCCACTGCGTGGCGCCGCTCACCTTCCACGTTAACTGCATGTACCCAGTTCCGTCCTTAGCTCGACTCATCGAAACCGACTGGGCGACTGATCTCGCGGCGCACTTCGGACGGTCCGTGGACGATGTGCTGCAACAAGCTCGACCTTGGTTCGACTTTCCGGGCGGTCAACTGCGAATCGAGTTGACGGACGGCTCTGTCGTGCAGTTCGAATGGGCTTTTCACATCGCCAGCGAGACCAAGCGCGCAATCGCTGTTTTTACGGAGCATTGCGGCCATCATGTTTTCCCGTATCACGAGGCGAAGGTGTATCGCGATGGAGCGTTGGTCTATGTGCAAGCGATTCAACCGTTTGCTGCAGCGGACGGCTCCGCCGCCCGCTGAGCTTGCACGTTGAGCGAAAAAGGGCCTTGGCAAACGCCAAGCCCTTTGCTTTTGTGCCGCTCGGCAGTCAGTTGCGACGAATACGCCGCACGTTCGCAAGGCCCAGGCCCAGCAGCACCAGCGTGACGCTGGCCGGCTCCGGGACCGCCCCCACGCTGACCCCAAACGTCAGATTCCCGCCGATCCACTGCCCTTCGGCCACGCCGGTGCCAAAGTCCTTGAAGCCCTCGCTGAACTCCAGCCGCAGCAGGCCGTCGGCGCCCACGCTCATGCCATAGGCCGACAAGTCCAGCGAGCCGCTGTAGCTGCCGGCGCCGCTGGAAAAGTCCGCGCCGCCCGGCGTGAAGGTGAGCAGATTCAGGCCGCTCGAGTCGCCGAAGCTGACCTGCATCTCGGCCAGCATGCTGGGGGAGAAGGCGTTCAGTTCCAGGGCCCAATCGAGCGAAGTGAGCAAGGCATTGGCGCCTACGTCGATGAGCCAGACGACATTGCCCGCCTCACCCTGCAGGTTGATGCTCTGCGCGCCGCTGACGTCGACGGCGACGGCCGCAGCCTGGGCGGCCCCGCCGGCGAAAAGACCCGCGACCGCGAGGGTGGCCGCGGCGGCCAGGTGGTGGAACTGGTTGTTCATCTTCATGGTGGTGGCTTTCATTGGGCAGCGGCGGCGGAGCGGACGACGAAGACGACGGCGGTGCGGGCCGGCACATTGAAGCTGCCGGTCGCGCCGTCGAAGCTGGCCTGCTTGGCGCGCCAGTCGGCGGCGGTCGCGGCGGTGTGCACGGGATGCAGTTCCAGTGCGTGGCCGGCCAGCGTGGGCAGGGTCAGCTGCTTGGCGGTCTTGTCGACGTTGATGAGGTAGACGAGTTCATCGAAGTTGGCGCCGGGGTAACCCACACCATTGAGCCGGCCGACCAGCACGGTGGCTTCCTGGTTGGAGCCGGTGTTCAGGAAGCTCAGGCGCGACTTGATGTCGTCGGCCGTGCGCAGGCGCAGCAGCGTACTGCTCTTGCGGATGCGCAGCAGGTCGCGGAAGGCGTCGCGTGTCCAGGCGATGTCGTTGGCATGGGGCTTGATCAGCGGGTTGGTCAGCAGCGGGCGGGCGAGGTTCCAGTTGTCGCCGTTGTCGCGCGAGGGCGGCAGGCCGACGCCGAAGTTGTTGTCGGCATAGCTCCAGTCCAGGCGGTTGAACCAGTCGCCGCTGTCATAGCTGTTGCGGTCCAGGCTCTTGCTGCGCAGCGTGTCCACGCCGGCGTGGAAATAGGCCACGCCCTGGCTGAAGGCATTGATGGCGCTGGCCAGGATCTGCACGCGTGCACGGTCCTCCTTGCTGGTGCCGGTGGGCAGGCGGAAGGCGTTGTTGTCGAACAGGGTCAGGTTGTCGTGGTTCTCCACGTAGTTGACGACTTCGCCGGGTTCCAGCACCCAGCCGGCCGGGATGCCGCCGACGTCGATCTGGTCCAGGCGCAGGTTGGCGTCCCAGCTCGTCTGCATCTGGAAGCTGCGGATGGAGCCGGCCAGCGACGCCTTCAGGCGGTCGGCCTGCCACATCAGCGTGCCGCGGTTCTGGCCCGAAGCACTGGCGTTGGAGTCGTAGAAGTAGCCGTTGACGTAGCCCTGCTCGCTGACCAGCGCGTTGCCGCTGTCGCAGCAGCCGCCACCGCGCACCGCGTCGCGGATCAGCGGGTTGAAGCTGCCGATGCCGGAACCGTTCAGCGACAGCATCTCGGCCTGCACGAAGCGCGCGCCGTTGGCCACTTCACCGAAGTTCCAGCCCTCGCCGACGATCTGCACCTCGCGGCCGGTGGCGACCTTGACGCGCGCCTTCAGCGCCTCGATGACCGAGCGCGGGTGGTGGCCCATGATGTCGAAGCGCAGCGAGCTGATGCGGTAGTCGCGCGTCCAGGTAATGGCCGAATCGATCATCAGCTTGGCCATCATCAGGTTCTCGGCCGCGGTGTTCTCGCAGCAGGTCGAGCGCTCGATGCCGCCGGTGGCGTTGTAGCGGAAGTAGTAGTTGGGCACGACCTTGTCGAGCACCGAGCTGGCGTTCTGGCCGGACGAGGTGGTGTGGTTGTACACAACGTCCATGCCCACGCGCAGGCCGGCGGCGTTGAGGGCCTGCACCATACGGCGGAACTCGACGACGCGCGTCAGCGGGTCGTTGGCGTTGCTGGAGTAGCTGCCCTCGGGCGTCGTGAAGTGGTAGGGGTCATAGCCCCAGTTGAAGCAGTCGGTGCCGGCCGTGGCGGCCACCGCGGCTTGCTGCGATTCGCTGTCGGGTGCGCCACTCGCTGCACCGATATTTGGCGTCACGCAGCTCTTCTCGTTGACGCTGGCGAGGTCGAAGACGGGCAGCAGGTGCACGTCGGTCAGGCCGGCGGCGGCCAACCCGGCCAGGTGCTTCATGCCGTTGGACTGGCTTTCCGCGAAGGCCAGGTATTTGCCGCGCCTGGCGGCGGGCACGGTGGCATCGTTGATCGAGAAGTCGCGAACGTGCAGCTCGTAGATGCTCAGGTCCGACGGCGCGGCCACGGTGGTGGGCGGTGCGCTCTGGTCCCAGCCGTTGGGCTTGGTGGCCTGGGCCTGCAGGTCCATGACGACGCTCTGCTGGCTGCCCAGCGTCAGGCCGAGGGAGTAGGGGTCGGTGACGAGGTTCTTCACCAGACCGGTGCCCTTGACGAAGACCTGCACCTGGTAGCGGTAGGTGGCGCCCTGCAGATGGCCTTGCTTGCTGAGGCTCCAGACGCCGGTGGCGGCGTCGCGCGCCATGGGCTCGGTCGTCGTGCGGGTCAGGCCCGAGTTGCCCAGGGACGTCGTCAGCACCAGGGACACGTTCTGCGCGGTGGGTGCCCAGAGCTTGAAGCTGGTGTTGCCGTTGCTGGCGACAGCGCCCAGGTCGGGCACGTTGTTGGCGGCGGCGTAGAGGTCGTCCAGTGCACCGGCGATCTGGGCGGTGGTGGCGTTCTGAACCTTGCCGTTGGCGTCTTCCTGCACGAGGACGAGCTGCTGCTGGTGCAGGGCGGGCAGGCGGGCGATGTCGGCAGCGCGAACGTTGAAGACGGTGCCGCTGGCCACGTACTTGAAGCGCAGCGCATCGGCGGCCGGCACATTGCCGTTGAAGGCATCGAGGGTGATGTAGCCGTCGGCGCCCTGGACGGGGGCTTCGAGGCTCACGCTGATCTGGCCCGTGGCCGAGTAGTAGAGGCGCACTGGGCTGGAGGTCGCCAGGCGCGGCCACTTCACGAGGCTCTTGTTCAGCCACACGGCGCGGGCGTCGGTGCTGGAGGCTTGGCGCAGGTCCGGCGGCGCGGTGTAGACGGTCGCGTCACGTTCCACCAGCCAGATCTGGCCGACCTGGTTCTGGATGCTCAGCGCGGCGTACTCGACATGGATGTTGTCGTTGCGGCCGTCCTTGTCGTTCTCGTTGGGCGGCATGCCGTGGATGATGAATTCCAGGCTCTTGCGGTTCACGTCGCCTTGCGGGTTCAGCACGGGGATGTCGAACACCACTTCGCCGTCGCCCAGCGCGTAGCCGGGCATGTTGCTCAGCGGCACGGGCTGGCCCCAGTTCTCGATGTTGACGCCCGCGGGCAGGGCCGGGGCGTTCAGGCCGCTGCCATTCCACAGGTGCAGGCCCCAGTTGGCGTAGCCGCTGTCGAAGCGCTTGTAGTGCACGCGCAGCGTCTTGATGTCGGGCACCGGCAGCAGCAGCGGGTTGCTGGCATAGCTGGTGCTATCGCCCTGCAGGCGCCAGATCTCGTTGGCGCCCGCCTGCAGCACATAGCTCTGGTCGGCGCCGCCGTTGTCCTTGTTGTCGCCGTTGTGGAGCAGGAAGCCGACGCTGCCGCTGCCCGCGGCCAGCGGCACGTCGTACCAGACGCCGAAGTCGTCGCTGCCGGCGGCGTTCCAGCCGCCGTTCCAGTTCGGGCTCTGGGCGGCATTCCAGGTGTGGATCTGCCAGCCTGCATGGTTGCCGTCGGCGCGACGATAGTGGACCCGCAGCGAGGTGGCCGGCGCGCCGGGCGTGGCCACTGCGGCGATCTTGGCGCGAAGCACTTGTTGCGCGGCTGGCACCCCGGCCAGCAGTTCAACGCCGTCGTCCGCGGCCGCTGCGCTGCTGACGCTGCTCATGGCGTCCGGCGACGCGGCACTGCCGCCGCCACATCCGCCCAGCAGCGCCATGGCACCGATGGCCACCCCCGCAATCGCCTGGCGTACCTGCCGCCCCCAAGCTGTCCATGCCTTCATGTCCGTGCACTCCTTTGAATGGCGCGGATGCTATTGAAGTAAAACTACACAAGGAAGCTGGTGAAATCCCGAGGAGAAATTCACGAACTGCCCTTAGGCGAATGGCGATTTATCTGGGAACGTAGGAAATGATTTTGACTGCGTTGTAGTTTTATTTCTATATCGGGTGCCGAAAATTCAGGGAGCTTACGCAAGATGTGACGGTGTTGGAAATCGTGAGGATGACTCACGACAGTCGGGCGGCGCCGGACTAAGCTTGATGCAGGAGACTGCAGCCCCAGAGCAGGAGAACTGCCATGAACAAGATCCGTACCCTGTGCACCGCGCTGACCGTGGTGGCGACCCTGGCCGCGCTGAGCGGCTGTGCCGTCGAGACCAAGCCGCCGCCGAGCGCCGATGTCTTCGTCGACTCGGCCTTCAAGCCGGCCAGCGTGCGCATCGATGTGCAGGAGGCCCTGGCGCTGAGCCCGGCAATGAAGCGCTTCGCCGAGACCGAGATGGCCAGCGAGATCCGCAACAAGGGCATGCGCGACGGTCTCATCGACGCCCTCTACACCAAGGGCCGGTTGCAGCTGGACTACGACGCCGAGGTCACCCGCACGGCCGCCGAGGCCTTCGAAGCCCGGCGCGGCAACTGCATGTCGCTGGTGCTGATGACGGCGGCCTTCGCCCGTCACCTGAACATGCCGGTGCGCTTCAACAGCGTCTTCCTGGAAGAGAGCTGGACCCGCTCCAACGGCATCTTCTTTGTCGCCGGCCACGTCAACATCAGCCTGGCCAGGCCATTGGCGACGACCGGCCGTTCCGTGTTCGGCGACCCCGAACTGCTGACCATCGACTTCCTGCCGCCCGACCAGGTGCGTGGCCATCGTGGCCGCGTCGTCGACGAGTCCACCATCCTGGCGATGTTCCTGAACAACCGCGCCGCCGAGGCCCTGACGGTGGGACAGATCGACGATGCCTATTGGTGGGCGCGCGAGGCCATCCGGACCGACTCGCGCTGGCTGTCGGCCTACAACACGCTGGCCGTGCTCTACCGCCGCAAGGGCCTGATGGACCGCGCCGAGGCGACGCTGCGCCTGGTGCTGGACCGCGAGCCGCTCAACACCCAGGCCATGTCCAACCTCATCCTGGTGCTCAGCGACACCGGTCGCCGCGAGGAGGCCCTGGTCTATTCCAACCAGCTCGCCCAGATCCAGCCGGTGCCGCCCTACAAGTTCTTCGACGAAGGCCTGGCGGCGATGCGCGTCGGCGAGTACGCGACCGCCCGGCAGTTCTTCCGCAAGGAGCTGGCGCGCGCGGCCTATGTGCCCGAATTCCATTTCTGGCTGGGCCTGGCCAACTACGGCATGGGCGATGTGTCCGGTGCACGCGGCGAGATCGCCAAGGCACTGGAGAACAGCGCCACCGTCAAGGACCGTGAGATGTATGGCGCCAAGCTGGCCTGGTTGAACGAGATGCGTGAGCAGCAGCGCCAGCGCACGCCGCTGATGCGCAACGGCGCCGGCTCCTAGTCAAGGGCTAGATCGGCGGGAGCCCGTGGCGCGCTCGGGCTCGGGCGCAGGCATCGTCACCAATGCCCATGGGCGCACGTTCGCCGAACTCGCGGCAGGGCGAGGGTCGCCACTCGTGGATGCCGCAGCTGGCCTTCACGCCCACCTTGCCGCTGAGCGCCGCGCAGCGCGGCTGGGCGTGGTCGGTGCCGCGCATGCGCACGAGGCGGCCCGTCAGTTCAACGGCCAGCCCGTCGGGCACGCGGCCGCCCTCGCTCTCCAGCTCGCTGCGGTCGAAATCGACCCGAAAGCTCGCGCAGCAGGCGCCGCAGCTCAAACAGGGGTTGTCACTCATCCAGCCAGTGTAGGCAGCGGTGAGACACTGGATCGATCCCAGCTCATCTCTGCCCACCATGCGCGCACTTCTTGGCACCCTCCTGCTGCTCGCGGCTGCAGCGACACAAGCCGCTGACCTGACCGTCACCGTGCTGGACCGCAACGGCAAACCCCTGGCCGACGCCGTCGTGCTGGTCGACAGCGCCGTACAGGGCGCGCGGCCCGCGATGGTCATGGAGGCCAGCGTGACGCAGGAGAAGCTGCGCTTCGTGCCGACGGTCACCGTCGTCGGCCTTGGCGCCAAGGTCAGCTTCAGCAACCTCGACACCTGGGACCATCACGTCATCCTCGGCCTGATGGGCGCCGGCGGCGTCTATGTCGACCCGGGCCAGAACACCCAGTTCCGCCTCGCCGGCCGTGTGGGCAACAAGCCGCCATCCGGCGACGCCAAGGTGCTGAACCAGCCCGGCGCCTATCTGCTGGGCTGCCATATCCATGGCTCCATGCGCGGCCACATCTACGTGGCCGACACGCCCTGGGCCAAGCTGGGCGGCGAGGACGGCAAGGTGGTGCTGCAGGGCGTGCCCGAGGGGCCGGCCCGGGTGCGCATCTGGCATCCTGACCAGCTTGTCGACGGCGTACCGACCGACGTGAAAGTCGCCGCGAACGGCGGCGCGGTGACCATCACCACGCAGATCGCCCCGGCGCGCAAGAAGCGGCCCGCGGGCGATCCTTACTTTGGTGGTTAGTGAGCGAAGGGGTTGGCCGTGGCGAACCACAGGCCGATGCCCGTCGCGATGATGAAGGCGCCATCGGTCACGCCCACGGCCAGGAAGAACTTGGTCTGAAGCTCGGGCGCCAGTTCGGGCTGGCGGGCCATGCCTTCCAGCAGCTTCATGCTGGCCAGGCCGATGCCCAGGCAGGAACCGAAGGCGGGAATGCCGATCAGCAGCGCGACGGCGAGGGGCAGGACATCGAAGGCAGGCATCTCAATTACTCCTTGGTGTGTTGGCAAGAAGGAGTCTGGCGGCGTCATGGTGGCGCGTCGATGACCTCGGAAGTCATTGAGTTCAAGCGCTCGTTGAGGTCAACTGGAGGCTTCTTCCTCAAGAACCCCCAGCAGGTTCACGCACGACCGTGACCGTGCAGTCCGACTCGGCCACGACCTGGCCCGACACGCTGCCCAGATAGCGCCGCAAGGCCGACGCACCGCGTGCGCCCATGACGATATGGTCCACGCCGTTGCGGTGGGCAAAGTCGATGATGGCGCCAGCGGCGTCGGGTGCCTCCAGCACATGGAAGGTCAGCCGCCCGTCCTCCAGGCTGAGCGCCTTGCTGATGGGCCGCGCCCAGTGCTTGAGCGCGATGAGCTGCTTCACGTGCACGCTCTGGCCATGCTGGTCGGTCAGCTCGTCGATGCCGATGCGGTTCACCCGCATGACGCTCACGCAGGCCAGGCGCGCACCGGCCTCGGTCTGCACGATGCGGCGTACCGTCTCGCAGAGCTGGGCCAGCAGTTCGGGCGTCGCGTTGTCGACATCCACCGCCGCCATGACGATGGGGCTGCGTGCGAGTTGCTGGCCGGCCGGTGCCGCGGGCGCGGGCTCGGCACCCAACGCAAAGAACCAGCGCTTGAGCCGCATCATGGCGCCGCTCACCCGCAGCTTCTCGGCTCGCGCCGTCAGCGCCACGCCGGCGGGCTCGCGCAGGTCGAGCGCGAGCTGGGCCGCGCTCTGGTAGCGCCGCTCGGCCTTGACCTCCAGGCAATGCAGGATGATCTCCTGCAACCAGGGCGGCAGCTCGGGCCGGATGGCGCGCGGTGGCACCGGCTCGACGAAGAGGCGGCGGCGCAGGCCGCGCACCGAGTTCGGCTGGCCGAAGGGCCGCTCGCCGGTGGCCAGGTGATAGAGCATGACGCCCAGCGCAAACAGGTCGCTGCGCGGGTCATTGCGCACGAACTGCACCTGCTCCGGGCTCATATAGGGGCCCGTGCCCATGGGCAGCGTGAATTCCTCTTCGAGCAGGTCGGGCAGCTGCTCGTGGCGGCTCAGGCCGAAGTCGACCAGCACGGCCGTGCCGTCGGGCCGGAACATGATGTTGCTGGGCTTGATGTCGAGATGAACGACGTATTGGCGATGCAGCGCGGCCAGGGCCGTGGCGACGCGGGCGCCGATGTCGGCCACCTGTTCGGGCGGCAGCGGCGCGTCGTCGAGCAGCGGCCGCAGCGTGTCACCGGGGATGCGCTCCATGACGATGAAGGCCTGGCGCGTCCAGTCGCCGCGGGCGACGAAGCGTGGCACATGGGGGCCGCTCAGTTGCGGCATCAGCATCTGTTCGACTTCGAAGCCGACGATGGTGGCCGGGTCCTCGCCGCCCTTGATGCGGGGCACCTTCATCAACAGTTCGACGCCGTCGTCGCTGCCGTCCTCATTGCCGTCAACGCGGCTGACCCGCCACAGATTGGCCATGCCGCCCTGGTGCAGCCGCGCTTCGAGCCTGAAGCCATCCAGCACCTGGCCGGCTTCGAGCGGCGCGGGCGGAGCGGGTGAAGCGGGGGCCGTCGTGCTCATCACTCGCCGCGCGTGAGGCGCTTCGCCAGGCGTTCGGCAATCATCGGCGGCAGCTCGGTCGCGCGCAGCGCCGCGACGGCGGCATCGACGTCATAGGCGATGCGCTGGAAGGTGATGCGGGCGTCGTCCAGGTCGGACTTGGCCGGGTCCAGCAGCGCATAGCAGGTGGCCGGGTTGCCGTCACGCGGCTGGCCGCAGGAGCCGGGGATGGCCAGCCACTGCCGGTGGGCCGGCAGCGGCATCGGCACGCCGGCCACGGGCCGGAAGTCGCCCGCCTTGCCGGTGCCCGAGAGATGGAAGAGCATGGGCTCGTGCATATGGCCGCAGACCTGGATGCGTGCCGTGCTGGCGTGCAGGCTCTTCACCGCCTCGGCGCGGCCCTGCACATACTCCCAGCCGTTGGGATCGAAGGCATTGGCGTGCACGAACAGGCAATGCCCGGGCTCGCCATGGGCCTGCAGCGGCAGCCGGCTCAGGAAGCGCAGCTGGTCTTCATTCAGCTGGGCCCGCGTCCAGTCGATGACGGCGCGGGCGTCGGGGTGCATGCCGGGGTTGCTGCCATGGGCGACCGCCTCGTCATGGTTGCCCTGCACGGCAATGGCGCCATCGGCCACCATCGCCATGACTTGATCGAGCACCCAGGCCGGGTCGGCGCCGTAGCCGACGAAATCGCCCAGCAGCGCATAGCGCGTGGCGCCCTGGGCTCGGGCGTCGGCCAGCACGGCCTCGAAGGCCTGCCGGTTGGCATGAATGTCTGTGATGAAAGCCCAACGCATGGGGCGCAGCTTCTCACGAAGCACTGACACCGGCCCAACAAGAAGAAGGTGCGAACGCACCCAGCACAGCCGCTCGTACCGCCGCGACGCCGCCACTCGGCGTTGCAAATGCTCCCCGTAGGCTCCGCTACGGCTGCGCTTTGCGCCTTGATTGGCGCCTCCGCAGCGGCCCGCTCGGCCGCGCCGGATGCCTTCACACCTTCTCAGAGGCTCGCCAGATCGGGTCGGATGCGCGCCAGGGCGTCCCTCAGTTGCCGGGCCGCCGCGGGGTCACGCGGGGCCAGGGCTTGCGCCAACCGGCGCAGCGGTTCTGCGGCGGGCTGGAAGTCGGGGCTCTGGCGCAGCACGGCCAGCAACTGGGGTCCCACCCGAGCCAGCATGACGGCGGGATCGGCGCTGGGCACTGTCTGGCGGCCCAGGTCCAGATAGCTGCGGCGCGCCCGGGCATAGGCGGTCAAGCGCGTGGCCAGCGGGGCGTCGGGCGTGGCGAGCAGGGCGGCGGCGTCGACATCCAGCTGGCCGAGCAGGGCCAGCAGGCGGTCGCGCGGCGCGGAGTCGGGTGCGTAGGTGATGCGGGGTGCGCGGTAGGCCACCCAGGGGCGGTCGTCGGTGTTCGGCGGCGCGTCGGCGGCAAAGCGCTTCAAGGCGGCCGGGTCGGCGATGAAGCTGCCGAGCACGCTGAAGCCGTCGCCGAGGCCGAAATGCCCAGCCAGCTCGGGCATGGGCCGGGCGGCGAAGCGCGTGGCGCCGGCGCGGCCGACGAGGCCCACGGTGGGTGTGTCCAGGCTGTTGCTGGCGAGCAGAGCGGCGCCGTCCGGGAAGGCCTGCAGGAAGGCGGCCGTGATGCTGCGCAGCGTGTCGATGTCGAGCTGGTGCAGCGGCAGCCACTGGCAGAACAGGCCCTGCGACGTGAGCCGCTCGCGCACGGTGCGGAAATGCTCGACCGTGTAGAGGGCGCCCGAGCCGCTGCGGGCCGGGTGGAAGTTGTCGGAGACGATGACGTCGTAGCGCTGCGTGGCCGTGCGCACATAGCGGCGCGCGTCGGCGGCAAGCAGGCGCGGTGATGGCCCCTCGCCGAGAGTCTGGCGGAACAGCGCCGAGGCCGCGATGACCTCGGGCAGCAGTTCGACGGCATCCACCTGCACGCCCGGCAGCCGGGCCGCGACACCCGAGGTGACGCCGGAGCCGACGCCGAGGAAGAGGACGCGCTCTGGCGCCGGGTGCAGCAGCAGTGGCAACAGCGCCTGGCGGCCGTCGACGAGGACGGTGGCGCTGCTGCCTTCCTGCTGGCGGTTGTTGATGTGCAGCCGCGCGACGCCGGCCGCGTCCTCGACGACGCTGACGGCGGCCAGGCTGCCGTCGCGATAGCTCAGCAGGCGGCCGCCTTCGGGCAGGGTGATGAAGGCCAGCGGCGGCGCGAACAGGGCCAGGGCGGCCGTCGCGCCGGCAGGCAGCCACCAGGCGGGGCTGCGCCAGGCCGGCAGAAGCAGCAGATAAGCGGTCGCCACGAGCAGCAGGGCGAGCTTGGGGCCGAGGACCGGCACGATGAGCACGCCGAACAGCGGTGCGGCCAGCGTCGCGCCCAGCGTGTTGACGCCCAGTGCCCGGCTGAAGGGGATGCCGGCCGCGGCCGCATCGGCGCTGAGCTGGCAGAAGAGGGCGCCCATCAGCAGCGTCGGCAGCGCGAAGACTGTGACGGCGAGCAGGGCCTCGGTCGCCAGGGCAGCGGCCAGCGTCTCGGGCTGCAGGGCGGCCTTGATCGCCTCGGCGCCCCACAGCGCGGCCATGCCGAGCAGGATGCTCGAGGCCAGGGCCTGCAGCAGGCGTGGCGTGCGGCGCAGCCCGGGCCAGCGCGCATGGGCAGCGGCACCCAGGGCGCTGCCGGCGAGGTAGACGGCCAGCAGCAGGGCGAAGGTGTAGACGGTGTCCTCGGCAACCTGGCTGAGCACGCGCACAGCCAGCACTTCGTAGGCGATGCCGAGCAGGCCGGTCAACGCGAGCATCACCAAAGGTCTATGCGTCGTTCGTGTGGCCAAGGGCCGCGCCGGGCGGGCTTGCAGAGCGGCACCGGCCAGCACGGCGCATCCCAGGTTGAGCGCCACGCACAGGCCGGCGCTGCGCGTCAGGCCCCAATCCGGGATCAGCCAGAAGGCCGTGGCCAGCACGCCGGCGACGGCGCCCAGCGTGTTCGCCGCATACAGCGGCGCGAGGCCTGCCGTGCCGATGCGCGCCATGGCCGGCAGCGTCGCGCCCATTGCGGCGGTGGCGGGCAGCAGCAGGACGAAGCTTGCGCCAAAGGCCACGCTCCAGTGCCACAGCGGCGTCGCGTCCGGCCCGATCAGCGCAAGCGCCGCATTGCTGGCCACGGGCATGGCGGCCATCAACACCGCGCCCCAGACCCCGATCAGCGCCTCACAGCCGGCATACCAGCGCAGCGGCTGAGGGCTCGCCTCGATGCGTCGCCCGAGCATCAGCGCACCCCATGACAGCCCGCCGAAGAAGGCCGCGATGACGGCCAGCACGGCGGCCGATTCATGTCCGAGCACGAGGCCGAACTGCTGGGTCCAGATGATCTGATAGCCCAGGCCGGCAAAGCCGGACGCGGCCATCAGCAGCAGGGCGAGGTGCTTCAAGAGTTGAAGCTCAGCGTATAGCCCCAGCTTTCCAGGCGAGTGGGGATGGCATTGAAAGCCAGGCTGATGCGCCGCCCGCCGGCGTTGGGCGGCACGGCGTGCATCAAGTAGCTGGGGAACAGGACCATGTCGCCGGGGGAGGGCGTGGGGCTGACCCACTTCTCGGCGTTGTAGGGGCCGGTCACGACGCCGGCATGGTCGTTCTTCAGCGTGAAGTCGTGGCCGCCGGGCGACTTCATGAAGACGGTGCGGGCCGAGTCATGGGTCTCGGTCAGGTAGACGACGCCCGAGGCAAAGCTGTTGGCGTGGTTGTGCATGGCTTGCCGCCCACCGGTGTCCAGCACATTGACCCACATCTCCTTGATGGCCCAGCCCAGGTGCTCGCCGAAGAGGTGGCGGCCGAACTCGGCGATCCTGGGCGTGATCAGCGCCGCAGCCTGCACCAGCAGCGGGCTGTCCGAGGGCTGCAGCATGCGGGTGTGGGACAGCGCGTCGGAGCTGTTGTTGGTTTGCAGGGCCTGGGTGCTGAAGTGGTCGACCAGCGCGTTGACGAGCGGCGGCGGCAGCACGCCGACCGAGCGCTGCAGCGGCACCGGGAAGAGGCCGATCACCTCATCGGTCATGCGATCACCGCCGCCACGCGCAGCCAGGACCAATAGGCCGCGATGGCGCCGATCATGTAGAGCAGCACCGTGCGCGCCCGCTGCGTGGCAGGCCAGCGGCTGGTGAGGCGCCACAGGCACCAGCACGCGCCCACCGTCATCAGCTGGCCGATCTCGACGCCGACATTGAAGGTCAGCAGCGCGACGGGCAGGTGGTTCTCGGGCAGGCCGATCTCCTTCAGCGCGCCGGCAAAGCCCAGGCCGTGCACGAGGCCGAACAGGAAGGCGACGACGGCTGGCCAGCGGCGCGCCAGCGTGTCGCGTCGGTGCAGGGCCTCGCCGGCCACCAGCACGATGGACAGCGCGATGCTGGCCTCGACGGGCGCCGAGCGCAGCGTCAGCCAACCCAGCGCGCTGCTGGCCAGCGTCAGGCTGTGGGCGGCGGTGAAGGCGGTGATGGTCCAGACCAGCCGGCGCTGGAAGCCGACGAGGAAGAGCAGGCCGATGACGAAGAGCAGGTGGTCGACGCCGCCGAGGATGTGCTCGACGCCGAGCAGCGTGTAGGCGCTGGCGATCTCGCCCATGCCGCGCGGGTCGTTGGCGGCACCGTAGAGCTGCACCGTGGGCTGGGCCTTGGTCAGCGTGTAGACGCGGGTTTCGCCGTCCAGCCAGAAGACCTTGACGACGGCGGCCGAGTAGCGCTGGCCGACACCCTGGACCGACAGGCTGCCCGACAGGCCGTGCTCGCCACAGCGCAGCACGGTGGCGTCGGCGACGCAGCCCTCGGGCCAGACGGGCGTCAGGTCCTGCGCGATGGGGCGTTTCTCGCCGGCCATCCACTGCCACAGGAATTCGCCGCGCTGGGTCTCGCGCAGCTGCATCTCGGCCATGCTCATCTCGTGAGCGCGTGAAGGCAGGGCGGCAACGGCGAGCGCGATCAGCAGGGCCGCGCGCAGCCACGTCACGAACGACTTCATTTCGCCGTGGCCTCAACCTTGATGACGTACTTCCTGGCCAGGGCGGCGACGGCGGCGCTGCGCTGTTCGGACAGCGTGGCATCGGTCCAGTCCTGCTGCACGACATTGCGCAGGGCCTCGAAGCTGGCCGGCCTGGCACCGCTGGCAGCGTCCAGGCGCACGGCGCGCCAGCCCTCGCGGCTTTGCAGGGCCAGCCACTGGCCGGGCGGCGCCGCTTCCAGCGCCCTGGCGAAGCCCTCGCCATAACTCTGCAGCAGATTGCCGTGCGGCCGGCCCTTGAAGACGCGCAGGCCGGCCTTGGCGTCGCCGGGCGTGCCGTTGTTCAGCGCGTCGACGAAACCGCGCACGGCGGCCTCACCGGCCTCGCCGGGCAGCATGGCTTCCTGGAAGTCGAAGCGGGCCGGCTCGTCGTACTTCGCGCGGTGCTTGTCGAACCAGTCGCGCAGCAGCTTGTCGTCGGCCGGCGGCAGCCTGGTGCCGCTGTCGACGACGCTCAGCGCCTTGAAGATGACGCGCTCGCGGATGGCAGTGTCGCCCTTGTCGAGCTGCAGGGCCAGGCCCTCGCGGTAGAGCACCTCGTTGTCCAGCCAGACCTTGCGCAGCGCCGCCATCTCCTCGACGTTGGGGTCGCGGTTGCGCGTGGCCTTGAAGAGCTGGCGGGCCTCCTCATCGACCTCGGCGCCGACGACGATCTCGTTGGCGTCGCCAGCGCGGCGGTTGAGCAGGTGGTCGACGCCGAACAGCAGGGCGCCGAGCAGCAGGAAGTGCAGCAGCGGCTCACGGGTCCAGGCCGGCAGTGCGCGGCGGGTTGAGGTGGGCAGGGCGATGGGCGGCAGGACGCTGGACATAGCCCGCCATGCTAGGCAGCGAACAAGACAGGATGACGACAGCGGCGCGGCTGGGCGCGCCGCTGTCGCCGGCTCACTTCACCCCGGCCACGGCCACCGAGTTGGTCACTTCGACGTAGATCGGGTTGCTGTAGAACCAGAGGTCGGACCAGGCCGCCACGTCATAGGACACCGCCTTCTGGCCGGCGATCGGGCTGGCACCGGTGGCCGTGGCCAGGTGGGCCGGGCAGCCGTTGATGGTGCCACTGGCCTGCGTCCAGTTGGCGCCGTTGGCCGGCACATTGCTGCCCACCACCGTGCAGAGGATGCGCAGCATCGTCGTGTCGTTGGCGTTGGTGTAGACGTCGGCCAGCGGGTTGCCGCTGGCGTCGGTCTCGTAAGGCACCGAGGCCGGCAGGTTGCTGCCGCGCAGGCGCACGTACTGCGAGGCCTGCACCGCCGGGATGCGCAAGCTCATCTTCAGGAAGCTCGTGTTGTCGACGCCCGACTGCACCGTCGTCCACGGCGTGCCGCCGTTGCCGCTGAAGGTCTTCAGGATGCCGGCCGAGGTGTTCTTGGCGGCGGCGGGCACGGCGGCCAGGCCGGTGGTGCTGCCGTCGGCCTTCAGCCAGGCGGTGTTGCGCGGCCATTCGCCCGCGTAGTCGGCGGCGCCCGGCGTCTTGTAGCCGGTGACGAGGCCGCGGATCACGTCGACGTGGTCCAGCACCGGCTTGTTGATCGGCTGGTTGATGCCGACCTGGGCCAGGGACGGGTTGGGGAAGCTGTAGGGCGAGAAGTTCACGCCGTCCGGGTCGCGCAGCACGACGGCGACGACGATCTCGGCGCCCGGGCGGACGACGAGCTTCTCGCCCATGGTGGCGCAGCCGCTGGCGCTGATGTCGGTGGCCTGGGTGGCGGCAGCCACGGCCAGCGCCTCGACGGCAGCGTTGGAGCGGGCGGCCGGGCCGGCATAGGAGGCGCAGGCGACGAAGGCCAGGCGATCGATCAGCTGGCCGGTGGACGACCAGGCGTTGCCGGTGCGCAGGCCGTCGACGATGACCTGCGGGCGCAGCTTGTCGCTGCCGTTGCGAGCCATGACGTGGGTGCGCTGGTATTCGCCGGGGTAGAAGTCCTGGCTGGAGCGGCGGTCATCCGGGCCGAAGCTGCCGCGGTTGTGCCAGTCGGAGCTGGCGAAGAACCAGAAGCCGCGACCTTCGCCGAGCAGGGCGTCCCAGACGCCGCCGACCTGGGCCGCGTAGACGCCGGTGCCGCCGTAGGTGGTGCCGCCGACGGAGTCGACCAGACCGGCTGCGCCGCCGAAGTTGTTGCGCTTGACCTGGTATTCACCGCGGTTGCTGGAGGCGCCGTGACCGGGCTGGGATTCGAAGCCGAAGGCGACGGCCGGGGCGGCGTTGTTGAAGTTGCGCAGATGCTCGATGTTGAAGCCGTTGTTGCCGTCGGCGTTGAAGGGGCCGGCACGCTCCAGGTGGGCGGGCACGTAGTAGCTGCCCTGGCCGTGGAACTTGGCCATCCACTTCAGCGCTTCGACGGTCTTCAGGTGGCCCTTGCTGCCGGTGCCGGCGCCGCCGGGTTGCACCAGCTTCTGGCCGGTGGCGCTCCAGCCCAGCGTGGCGGACGTGGAGTCGGCGCTGTCGGGGTTGCTGCAGTTCCAGTTGTTGCCGACGCTGGAGCCGGTCACATTGCCGCGGCTGGTGTCGGTGTCGCCGCGGTCGAAGCAGTAGGACCACTTGGCCAGCGCGTCGGCGTTGCCGGTGGCGGTGTAGCCCGGCGCGTTCGGCAGCGTGATGGTGTCGATGGCCGCGGGCATCTGGCCGGTGATGACGGACATGGACGAATGCTCATGGCCGGCGACGACAGATTCCATGCCGATGAACAGCGGCAGGTTCTTCTGCACCGACAGGTACTCCAGCACCGGGTACTGGTACTCCTGGATGGACTGCCAGCGCCACATATTGCCGTTGCCGCCCACGCCACCGCCGTTGCCCTTGAGGTTGGCCGCGCCGATGCTGTTGGTCCAGGTCGTCGTCGGGCCCTGGCCGGCGACATAGGGGTAGGCGGGCGTGGACAGCGTGGCGTCTTCGACCAGCGTGCAATTGCGGTTGCCGTTGCCGCCGTGGCCGGCCTGCACGAACCAGTCCAGGCCCCAGGGCGTCTCGACCTTGTCGGTGACCTTCTTCACCAGCTTCTGCATGGAAATCGAGCCGTCCGAGCAGGTGGTGTGGTTGTGGAAGTCGCCGGACACGTATTTGCCGGCGGTCTTGCCGGCTGCCGTGGCGATGCTCGGCGCGATGACCACGGTGCTGCCGATCGCCGCGAGGGCGGCCAGGGCGATCTGGCTCTTGGTGAAGAAGTGGGACATGGAAGCGGCTCCAGGAGGAATGGGGGAGGGCTGAAACGGGGCGGATGCTAGGAAGCGGTCATGACCTGGGCGTGACGGCTTGAAGGCGCCGTGCAGGCCGCTCAGCGCAGGCCGGCGTAGTCGACGTTGACGGTCGCGTTGACCGGTTCGGCGAATTCGAAGAGCAGGCGCAGCGGGTAGCTGCGGCCGATCTGCAGCGGCTGCTGCAGGTCGAGCAGCTCGAGGTGCAGGCCGTCCTCGGTCAGCTCCAGCGTCTGGCCTTGGCGGATGGCCAGGGGCAGGTCTTGCGCGCCGGCGCCGGCCAACCGCACCCCCCCAGCCACGGGGGTCTCGACGCCGATCAATCGGTCGCTTCGCTGCACCTCGTCGAAGCGCATGCACAGGCGCGCCGTGTCGGCATCGACGCGGGTGGCGCGCGTCCATGGGTGCCAGATGCGCAGATGGCTGCTGAAGAACTCGCAGGCCTGCGCCGGGCGGGCGAGGCCCAGGTAGGCGCTGCTGGCAGCGAGCAGCAGATGGCGGCGGTGCAGGAGGCGGGCAGACATGGGCCGCGACCATCGCAGCCGCCTGTGACAAGCCGGTGACGTGCCCTTGCCGTTCAGCGGTGACGCATCGACGTCATGCGGCTGTCTTCTTGGGTCACCACACTGCACCCCGACTCAAACGCAGCGGCAATGCCGCCTCAACCCCTTCTCTGGAGTTTTTCGATGAAGCTCGCCACCCTCGCAATGGCCCTGGGCCTGGCCTCGCCGGCCTTCGCTGCAGCCCCGCTGTCCGTGGACTTTGAAAAGAACTGGAACTACGGCGACCTGGTGGACGGCAGCTACGCCGCCAGCGGCGTGACCTTCACGAATGTGCTGGGCCTGTCCAATGACAACGTCTTCACCTATTACGCGGGCGCTCCTTCGCCGCTGGGCGTGGCCTTCGTGCAGCTCGACGGCGTCCAGAACACGACGGCCTATATGAACGTGGCCGGCGGCGTCTCGGGTGGCCTGAGCTTCTTTGCCTCGACGACGGCTGACTTCGAGGTCAAGGCCTACTCCGGCCTGAACGGCAGTGGCACGCTGCTGGGCACGTTCACGGTGGCTGCCAACACGACCGACTACTCGGTCTGGAGCCAGAAGGTCTTCACGTTCGGCGGCGTTGCCCAGTCCTTTGACCTTAGCAGTGCGAACGGCGTTGCTGCCCTGGACAACATTTCCGCCGTGCCCGAGCCCAGCAGCGTCGCGTTGATGCTGGGCGGTGCGGCCCTGCTGCTGGCCCGTCGCCGCCGCGGCTGATCGCGCTTCAGACGAAAGAAAGCCGGCTGCGAAGCCGGCTATTTCATTTCAGCTTGAGGGTCAGCCGATACGACCCAGCAGCAGGTACTCCATSAGTGCCTTCTGCACGTGCATGCGATTCTGGTGTTCACCCACTTGCCTGCGGCAAATGAGTGAACCCCAAACAGAATGCCAGCCCTCGCGGGCCGCCGTATCGGCCTTCAGCCAATCCGGCCGAGCAGAAGGTACTCCATGAGTGCCTTCTGCACGTGCATTCTGTTTTCTGCCTCATCCCAGACCACCGACTGCGGCCCGTCGATGACGTCCGCCGCCACCTCTTCGCCGCGATGCGCCGGCAGGCAGTGCATGAAGAGGGCATCCGGCTTGGCGCGGGCCATCATGGCGGTGTCGACGCACCAGTCCGCGAACGCCGCCTTGCGGGCCTCGTTCTCGGCTTCGTAGCCCATGCTGGTCCAGACGTCGGTCGTGACCAGGTCGGCGCCGTCGCAGGCCTCGCGCGGGTCCTTGAAGACCTTGTAGCAGCTGGCGTCCTTGATGCCGGCCACGACCGGGTCGACGCCATAGCCGCTGGGCGTGCTGACATGCACCTTGAAGCCGAGGATCTCGGCGGCCTGCAGCCAGGTGTTGGCCATGTTGTTGCCATCACCGACCCACGCGACGACGCGGCCCTTCAGGCAGTCCATGTCGATGGCGCCGCGGCGGTCCATGCCGCGGTTCTCGATGAAGGTGAACAGGTCGGCCAGGATCTGGCAGGGGTGGTACTCGTTGGTCAGGCCGTTGATGACCGGCACGCGCGAGTGCGCCGCGAACGCCTCGATCTTGCTCTGCTCGAAGGTGCGGATCATGACGATGTCGACCATGCGGCTGATGACGCGCGCCGAGTCCTCCACCGGTTCGGCGCGGCCGAGCTGGCTGTCGCCCGTCGTCAGGTGCACGACGGAGCCACCCATCTGGTACATGCCGGCCTCGAAGCTGACACGCGTGCGTGTGCTGGCCTTCTCGAAGATCATGGCCAGCGTGCGGTCCTGCAGCGGCTGGTATTTCTCGTAGTTCTTGAAGCGGCGCTTGATGATGGCGGCGCGGTCGAACAGATGGGCGTATTCCTCGGCGCGCAGGTCCTTGAACTGCAGGTAGTGACGCATCAGTGCATCTCCCGGCTTCATGGCTTGGGCTGGGCCAGCAAGGCCTTGATCAGGGGCACGAGGATGGCCGCGATCTGGCGGGCCTCGTCGTGCGTCAGGATCAGCGGCGGCAGCAGGCGCACGACGCGGTCGGCGGTCACGCTGATCAGCAAGCCGGCGTCCAGCGCCTGGCCCAGCAGCGGGCCGGCCGGGCGGTCGAGCTCGATGCCCAGCATCAGGCCCTGGCCGCGGATCTCGACAAAGCCGGCCACGCCGGCCAGGCCTTCAGCCAGCGCACCGCGCAGCGTCGCCCCGGCGGCTTCGGCGTTGGCGAGCAGGCCGTCCTCCTCCATGATCTTCAGCGTCTCGACGCCGGCGCGCATGGCCAGCGGGTTGCCGCCGAAGGTGGTGCCGTGGTTGCCGGCCTTCAGCACGCCGGCGGCGCGCGGGCCGCAGACGACGGCGCCGATGGGCACGCCCGAGCCCAGGCCCTTGGCCAGCGGCATCACGTCAGGCTTGATGCCGGCCCACTGGTGGGCAAACCACTTGCCGGTGCGGCCGATACCGCACTGCACTTCGTCGAGCATCAGCAGCAGGTCGCGTTCGTCACAGATGCGGCGCAGCGCCTGCAGGAACTCGATGCGGGCCGGGTTGATGCCGCCTTCGCCCTGGATGGTTTCCAGGAAGATGGCCGTGACGTTGGGATGCGCGGCGAGCGCGGCCTCGAGGGCGGCAATGTCGTTCAGCGGCACGCGCACGAAACCCGGCACCAGCGGCCCGAAGCCGGCCTGGATCTTGGGGTTGGCCGTGGCGGACAGCGTCGCGATCGAGCGGCCATGGAAGGCGCCCTCGAACACCACCACCTCGGGCGAGGGGTTGCCGCGGTCGTGGCCGAACTTGCGGGCGATCTTCAGCGCCGCCTCGTTGGCTTCCAGCCCGCTATTGCAGAAGAAGACATTGGCCAGGCCCGAAAGCTCGCAAAGCTTGGCGGCGAGCTGCTCCTGCAGCGGCACGCGGTAGTAGTTGCTCGTGTGGATCAGCTTGGAGAGCTGATCCTGCAGCGCCGGCACCAGGCGCGGGTGGTTGTGGCCCAGGGTGTTGACCGCGATGCCGCCCAGTCCATCCAGCAGTCGTCGGCCTTCCGTGTCCCAGACCCAGCAGCCCTGGCCGTGCGAAAGCGCAACGGGCAGGCGGCCATAGGTCGGCATGACATGGGGCTCGGACGAGGCGGGGACAGCGTTCATCGGGTCTCCAGAAGTTCCAGAAGAGGTTGAGGAAAATGGGCTTTTGATTCTAGAGTCGAGACGGGCGGCAATTGCTGCGGCGCAGCAGATCGGCCTGTGTCGAGGCACAATAGCGGTCTTTGGCAGCGGTGCCCCGCTGTAGACGCGAAGCCCCTCTGTTCATGACCGTTGCTCCCCCGCCGCGCGAAGTCTTCATCCAAGGTGTCACTCTGGATGGACGCACCTTCCGCCCGAGCGACTGGGCCGAGCGACTGGCCGGTGCAATGTCCTGTTTTCGGCCTGGCGGCGCGCGGGGCGGCATCGGCGCCTATATCGGCTATTCGCCGCTGTGCGTGCCCACCGTCATCAACGGCGTGAAGTGCGTCATCGTCAACGAGGAGCTCAAGCGCCTCGAGCCGATGGCCTGGGATTTCGTCATGAACTTCGCGCGCGACAACAACCTGCAAGTCGCCGATGCCTGCCTGCTGCCCGATGGGCCGGGCGGCAAACCGGACGCTTGAAAGCCTGTCTCCTAGCGAGACTCCGGAGGCGCGCCACGCCGCGGCGCCGTTATCCTCGCTGGCAATGTTTGGACACATGCCCATAAACCCCAGCGCCGCTGCCGCGGTCACCGTGGCGCCGCCCGTGGCCGAAGCGCCGGTGCCGGTCTGGGTGTTGCTGCGTGGCCTGTCACGGGAGAGCGGGCACTGGGGCGTCTTCCCCGAGCATCTGCTGCGCGAACTGCGCGCGCTGCAACCGGCGTCGAGGATGGTGATGCTGGACCTGCCCGGTACCGGTGCGTTGCGCCGCCAGGCCAGCCCCACCCAGGTGTCGGCCATCGTCGACGCCTGCCGTGCCCAGCTGGAGCGCCACGGCGTGACGGGGCCGGTGTCACTGGTCGGCATGTCGCTGGGGGCCGCGGTGCTGAGCGAATGGGCGAGCCGCTATCCCAAGGAGGTCGAGGCCGGCGTGTTGATCAACCCGAGCCTGCGGCCGTTCAGCGAACTCTTCCGTAAGCCGCGACCCTTGAACTATCTCGGCCTGCTGCTGCTGTCATTGAGCCGCTTCAGCGCCCGCATGCGCGAGGAGCGCGTGCTCAGTCTGACGACGCGGTTGACGCCGCCGCAGGCCGTCATCGACCGCTGGGTGGAACTGCAGCGCCAACATCCTCTGGGCGTGCGCAACACGGCGCGCCAGCTGCTGGCCAGCATGCGCTACCGCGCCAGCCGCACCCGCCCCAGTGCGCCCATGCTGTTGCTGTGCAGCAAGGGCGACAACCTCGTCGACTGGCGCTGCTCCCAGGCCATCAGCCGGGCCTGGGGCGCGCCACTGCGCCTGCACACCAAGGCCGGGCACGATCTGCCGCTGGACGACCCGCAATGGGTGGCCCGCGCCGTGGCGGAATGGCTGCGCGATCGCAGCATTCAAGGCGTCGTTGCCGGGGAGTGGCACTAGCCAAAATGCAAAAGGCCCGCGAAAGCGGGCCTCTCAAAGCAGAAGGCCCGCTTTCGCGGGCCTTCTGCCTTGCACCAGAGCTGGATTTTGTTATCAGGCGGCGAGCGCCTTGATCTTGGCGGACAGGCGGCTCTTGTGGCGAGCAGCCTTGTTCTTGTGGAAGATGCCCTTGTCAGCGACAGAGTCGATGACGGCTTGGGCAGCCTTGAACAGGTCAGCGGCCTTGGGCTTGTCGCCCGCGGTCACAGCCTTTTGCACGTTCTTGACGACCGTGCGGAATTTGGAACGCAGCGCCGTGTTGGCGGCGTTGAGCTTGACGTCCTGGCGGGCGCGTTTGCGGCCCGATGCCAGGCGAACCGTCTTCTTCTTGGCTTTGGAGCTGGTTGCCATGCTGTATCTATACCCAGTTGGTGCAAAGACGACGAGTATAGCCCGAAATCAGGGTTAAAGCCAAGTGCCTGGGCGCAGTATCGAAAGTGACGTCATTCACGACACAGATAATCCGCCGCCATGAATCTGCTGCGCGCTGCGTCGACCATATCCCTGCTGACCCTGACCTCGCGCATCACCGGCCTTGTCCGTGAAACCATGGTGGCCGGGCTTTTCGGCGCCACGGCGATGACCGACGCGTTTCTCGTCGCGTTCCGAATCCCGAACCTGCTGCGCCGGCTGTTTGCCGAAGGGGCATTTTCCCAGGCCTTCGTGCCGCTGCTGGCGGCGACGCGGGCGACCGAAGGCGAGGAGGCCACGCATCGCCTGATCGATGCGGTGGCGACCGTGCTGCTGTGGGCGCTGCTGGTGACGTCGGTGATCGGTGTCGTCGCGGCGCCGCTGCTGGTCTGGCTGCTCGGCTCGGGGCTGCCGGGGCCGGCCTTCGATGCGTCCGTCGTGATGACGCGCTACATGTTTCCCTACATCGGCTGCATGTCGCTGGTGGCCTTGTCGGCGGGCATCCTGAACACCTGGCGGCGCTATGTCGTGCCGGCAGCGACGCCGGTGCTGCTCAACCTCAGCGTCATCGCCGTCGGCTGGGCCCTGGCCAAGCCGCTGGAGCGCGCCGGCTACCCGGGCATCTACGCCATGGCCTTCGGTGTCATGCTTGGCGGCGTGCTGCAGCTGCTGGTGCAGTGGCCGGCGCTGCGGGCCGTCGGTGTGACGCCGCGCATGCGCCTGAGCTGGCGGGGCCTGCAGGAATCACGCGCCAACCCCGGCGTCGGTCGCGTCATCCTGGGCATGGGGCCGGCGCTGCTGGGCGTCGGCGTGTCGCAGCTGTCGCTGATGATCAACACGCAGATCTCCAGCCACCTGGCAGAGGGCGCGACCTCCTGGCTGAACTATGCCGACCGGCTGATGGAATTCCCCATCGGCCTGCTCGGCGTGGCCCTCAGCGCCGTGCTGACGCCGCAGCTGTCCGCCGCCCAGGCCTCGGGGCAGAGCGAGCGCTACAGCCGCCTGCTCGACTGGGGCCTGCGCATGGTGATGCTGTTCGCCTTGCCCTGCGCCGTGGCGCTGCTGGTGTTTGCCGAGCCGCTGACGGCCGTGCTGTACCACCGCGGTGCCTTCACGGCGACCGACGTGGCCCACACGGCGCAGTCGGTCATGGGTTGGGGCGTCGGCCTGATGGGCCTGATCGCCGTCAAGGTGCTGGCGCCGGGCTTCTTTGCCCGCCAGGACACCGGCACACCGGCCAAGATCGCGGTGGCGGTGCTGGTGCTGACGCAGGGCTTCAACCTCGTCTTCGTGCCCTGGATCGGTGTCGCGGGCCTGGCGCTGTCCATCGGCCTGGGCGCCCTGGTCAACGCGAGCTGGCTGTTCTGGGGGCTGAAGAAGCTGGGCAGCTACCGCCCCGAGCCGGGCTGGCTGTCCTTCGGCCTGCGCGTGGTGCTGGGTTGTGCGGCCATGGGCCTGCTGCAATGGCAATTGGCGACCCGGCTGGACTGGCTGGCCCTGGGCACGCATGAGATCCAGCGCGGCCTCATCATGGCGGCCAGCCTGGCCGGCAGTGCCGTCGTCTATTTCGCGGTGCTGCTGCTGGTCGGCATGCGGCCTCGCGCTCTCGGCCGCCCGAACTGATGAAGTACGCGGCGCCCTCTCCGCTGGACTACTTTGCCGCGCTGGTGGCCGAGGACCAGAGCATCAACCTGCTCGAGGCGGCCATCAGCCTGGCCCAGGACGAGCACCCCGGCCTGGATGTGCAGGGCGTGCTGGCTGAGGTCGACCGCCTGTCGCGCCGCTTGCGCGAGCGCATTACCCGCGACGCCGCCCCGGCCGAGCGCCTGCGCCATCTGACCCGCTTCTTCCATGGCGAGCTCGGCTTTGCCGGCAACCTGAACAACTACTACGCGGCGGACAACAGCTACATCCACCGCGTGCTGGAAACCCGCCGCGGCCTGCCCATCGCGCTGGCCGTGCTGCTGCTGGAACTCGCCGAGCAGGCGGGCCTGCGCGTGGCCGGCGTGGCTTTTCCGGGCCACTTCCTCGTCAAATGCAAGATCGGCCTGGGCGAGGCCGTCATCGATCCCTTTACCGGCGAGTCCCTGTCGCCTTCGCGCCTGGACGAGCGGCTGGGCCACTACCGCCACGGCAGCGGCCTGCCGGATGATCTGGAGCTGCCGCTGGAGTTCTTCCTGCGCGCCGCCGCGCCACGCCAGATCCTGGCCCGCATGCTGCGCAACCTGAAGGAAGTGCATCGCGCCGCCGAGGACTGGCCGCGCCTGCTGGCCGTGCAGCAGCGCCTCGTCATCCTGCTGCCGCGCGACCCGGCCGAGCGCCGCGACCGCGGCCTGGTGCTGGCCTCCCTGGGCGCCTTCGCCGCCGCGGCCCAGGACCTGGCCTTCTACCTTGCCGAGCGCGGCGATGCCCCCGATGCCGCCGAATTGCGCGCGCGCCTGGCGCTGCTGCTCGACCAGGCACCGCCGCCGCTTCAGTGACAATCCGCGCCCGCCCGCAGACACCATGATGAAGCTCACCAAGCCCCAACGCACCGCCCTGGCCTGGGCCGGCGTCGCCTTCGCCCTCATCCTGCTGCTGTGGCTGCTGTCGCCCGTGCTGGCGCCCTTCATCGCCGCCCTGGTGCTGGCCTATGCCCTGGCGCCCGTGGTGCAGGCCCTGGTGGACCGGCGCACGCCGCGTGCGCTGGCGGTGCTGATGGTCGAGATGCTGTTCGGGATGGCGCTGCTGACCTTGGTGCTGCTGGTGCTGCCCATCCTCAGCAAGGAGCTGCCGGCGCTGCGTGAACAGATCCCGGCGCTGGCCAAGCTGGCCAATGACAAGCTCTCGCCCTGGCTCGCCGAGCACGGCATCTACATGCAGCTCGACCCGGCCAGCATCAAGGCCTTCGTGCTGAAGTATCTGGACGCCAATTTCGAGGAATGGCTCGCGACGGCGCTGAGCTCCGCCCGCATCGGCGGCAGCTTCCTGCTCGCCTTCATCGGCAATGCGGTGCTGCTGCCGGTCGTGCTTTTCTATCTGCTGGACGACTGGCCCGGCCTGGTCGAGCGCATCCGTGCGCTGGTGCCGCCCGCGGCGCGCGATTCGGTCGGCAGCTTCCTCGACGAATGCGACCAGACGCTGGGCCAATACCTGCGCGGCCAGTTGCTCGTCATGGGCGCCCTGGCCATCTACTACAGCGTCGGCCTCGCGCTGGCGCGCTTCGACCTGGCACTGCCCATCGGCGTCTTCACCGGACTGGCGGTCTTCATCCCCTATCTGGGCTTCGGCCTGGGCCTGGTGCTGGCGCTGCTGGCGGGCCTGCTGCAGTTCGCCAGCCTCTATGGTGTCGTGGCCGTCGCCATCGTCTTCGGCATCGGTCAGTTGCTGGAGAGTTTCGTGCTGACGCCGCGCTTCGTCGGCGAGCGCATCGGCATGAGTCCGCTGATGGTCATCTTCGCGCTGCTGGCCTTCGGCCATCTGCTGGGCTTTGTCGGCGTGATGATCGCGCTGCCGCTGTCGGCCGTTGCGGCCGTTGCCGTCAAGCGTCTGCACAAGGCCTACCTCGCGAGCTCATTGTTTCGCTGACGCAAGAATGCCCCCACGCTCACTACGTTCACTGCCCCCCGAGGGGGCGCGTCAGGGCCTCCGGGCGGCCGCGCGGCACTGACGATGAGGCAGATTCCCCTGGCGCTGCTGGCCCCGCCTACGCCCAGCTTCGATAACTTCCTGCCTGGCGCGAATGCCGAGGCGCTGGCCTATCTGATGGGCCTGATGCCCGGCGACCCGCCCGTGCTGCTCTGGGGCGCCACCGGCTCGGGCAAGACCCATCTGCTGCAGGCCCTGGCCGAGCGCTGGCAGGCCGCCGGCCAGCGTGTCGCCTGGTATGACGCCGACACCGCCTTGCCCTGGGAGCTGCCGGCCCACGAGAGCCTGCTGCTGCTGGACGACTGCCAGCGCTTCGATGCCGGCCAGCAGCATGCGGCCTTCGCTCTCTTCGTTGCATCGGCAGGGCAGGGCTACAC
>NZ_JBFUFR010000061.1:0-28692 GCF_056403315.1 Roseateles sp. P2_H4
AGCAGCAGGTGACGATGTTGAGCCGCACGCTGATCAGCCGGCCCAACGTCGAGAAGCTCGTCCGCATGGCCGATCTGGATCTGAAGAACCAGTCCAAGGCCCAGCAGGAAGCCACCATCGAGACGGTGACCAGCAACCTGTCCATCCAGAGCAGCGGCCGGGACAACCTCTACATCCTCGGCTAAGCAGCAGGTGACGATGTTGAGCCGCACGCTGATCAGCCGGCCCAACGTCGAGAAGCTCGTCCGCATGGCCGATCTGGATCTGAAGAACCAGTCCAAGGCCCAGCAGGAAGCCACCATCGAGACGGTGACCAGCAACCTGTCCATCCAGAGCAGCGGCCGGGACAACCTCTACATCCTCGGCTATCGGGACAACGAACCCGAAACGGCCAAGCGCGTCGTGCAGGCCCTGGTATCGATCTTCGTCGAATCCAGCCTGGGCCAGACGCGCCAGGGCACGTCCACGGCAACGACCTTCATCAATGAGCAGATCAAGGCCTACGAGGCCAAGCTCGAAGAGGCCGAAACGCGGCTCAAGGAATTCCGCCTCAAGAATCTGGCCAATATGGCCGGTGATGGCAAGGACTCCGCGGCTCATATCGCGGAGTTGAGCAGCCAGCTGGAGCGCGCACGCCTGGAGTTCCGCGAGGCCGGCAACGCGCGCGACGCGGCCAAGGCACAGCTGGAGGCGGAGAAGGCCCGCGGTGGCACGCAGACGACGGCTCAGAGCCTGATGCAGGAGTCCAACGCCAACGTCAGCACACCTGAACTCGATGCGCGCCTGGCCGAGCATCGCCGCAACCTCGATGCCCTGCTGCAACGCTATACCGATCAGCATCCCGACATCATCGCGACGCGCAAGCTGATCAAGGATCTGGAAGAGCAGAAGAAGAAGGAATTGGCCGAGCTGCGCAAGGCCGCCATGAACGTGCCGACGGCTTCCATGGCCCAGAACAGCGGTGGCAGCCTGGCCATGCAGGAGCTGGTGCGCATCGTCGCGACCACCGAGGTGCAGGTGGCGGCATTGCGTGCGCGGGTCGACGAGTATTCCAGCCGCTATTCGCAGGCCCTGATCGCCATGAAGACGGCGCCGCAGGTCGAAGCCGAGGCGGCGCAGCTGAATCGCGACTATGCGATCCACAAGAAGAATTACGAAGATCTGGTGCAGCGCCGCGAGCAGGCCTCGATCTCCGGCGAACTCGACGTGGCATCAGGGGTGGCTGACTTCCGCGTCATCGACCCGCCGCGCGCGAATCCCAAGCCCGTCGCACCGAACCGCCTGCTGTTGCTCGCCGGGGCGATGGCCGCGGCTCTGGGCGTGGGCCTTTTCACGACCTTCGCGGCCAGCCAGCTGCGTCCGGTCTTCCATGATGCGAACGACCTGCGTGCCCGTGTCGAGCTGCCCATCCTGGGGGTCGTGACCCGCCTCGTGACGGACGCTGATCGCGCGCGCCAGCGGGTCGAGCTGATTCGCTTCTCCGCGGGGGCCGGTGGCCTGCTGGCGATGTTTGCCGTCGCGTTGACGGTCTTGGCTGTTCAACTGAGCCGGCAGGTGGTTTGACATGACGAGCTTGATCGAACAAGCCGCCCAGCGGCTCGAGCAATTGCGACAGGCCGGGGTTGTTTTGCCCGGCGATGAGCAGGCTCCGCCAGTGGCGGCGCAGCCGCCGGCTGTCCTGCCGGTAGCGGCGCCACCCGCCGCCGCCGTGCCGGCGCCAGCAGGACCGCGGCCTCATGTGGGCATTTCTATCCAGGACGATGGTCATCACCCCTCGTCCAAGCGGGTGGAGCTGGACGTCGTCGCCCTGGCCGCCCAGGGATTCCTGATGCCTCATACGCCGCGTTCGCAGACCGGCGATCAGTACCGGGTCATCAAGCGCCCCCTGATCAAGAACGCGATGGGCAAGGGTGCGGCGACGATCAACCATGCCAACCTGATGATGGTGACCAGCGCACTGGCGGGCGAGGGCAAGAGCTTCACCTCCATCAACCTCGCGCTCAGCATCGCGGCCGAGCTGGACAACACCGTCATGCTGGTCGATGCCGACGTGGCGCGGCCTTCGGTGCTGCGCATGCTGGGCCTGACCCAGGGGCCGGGCCTGCTGGACGTGCTGGAAGAGCGCGTCGACATGTCCGAGGTCTTGCTGCGGACCAACGTCGAGAAGCTGACCATCCTGCCGAGTGGCACGCCCCATCCCCGCGCGACCGAGTTGCTCGCCAGCGATGCCATGAGCCATTTGCTGGACGCCATGGCCAAGCGCTATCCGGACCGCATCATCATCTTCGACTCGCCGCCGCTGCTGCTGACGACGGAGTCCCGCGTGCTGGCTTCGCACATGGGGCAGATCGTCATCGTCGTCCATGCCGAAAAGACCGCGCAAAGCGCCGTCCAGCAGGCCCTGGCCGCCATCGAGACCTGCCCGGTCAAGATGATGCTGCTCAACCAGGCCAGCCCGAACGCCGCCGGCGGTTATGGCTATGGCTACGGCTACGGCTACGGATACGGCTACGGCTACGGATATGGCAGTAATGACTCGGCTCAGTCCTGAGCTGCRCCATCTGCCTCTGGCCCTCGCCGTCCTTGCAATGACGGCCCACGCCCAGCAGGGTGAGGGCGCCGGTTCCGGCGGCGGCATCCAGCCACGCCTTGGCGTCGCGGTGACGGTGACCGACAACCTGCGTCTGAACGACCGCGAGAAGGACGGTGCGGTGATCGCGACGCTGTCGCCCGGCATCAGCATCGTGCGCAACAGCGGCACGCTGCGTGGCAGCCTGGACTATTCGCTCAATGGCATCACCTATGTGAAGACCAGCTATGGCACGCGCGTGCAGAACGCGCTGACGGCAAGCGGGCAGGCCGAGCTCGTCCCTCGCACCTTGTCGGTCGACGTGCAGGCCAGCATCGGGCAGCAGAACACGTCCGCGTTCGGCTTGCAGTCGACGCCCACGCAGGACTCCGCCCTGGCCAATCCCAACCGGCGCGAGACCGGCACGTTGATGGTTTCGCCGCTGCTGCATGGCCAGCTCGGTGGGCTGGCCAGCCTGGATCTGCGCGGCAATTTCTCGATGACCGAGGTGCGCGAGAGTGCCCTGGGCGACAGCCACAGCACTGGCGGCTCGCTGCGCATCACGCAGCTCAACGCGGGCGTGCTGGGCTGGTATCTGCAGGCCAGCACCCAGCAGTTCCGGCCCAAGAGTGCACCGTCCAACCGCAACAGCTCGGCGACGGCAGGCCTGAACTATCGACCCAACCCGGACTGGGTCGCCAGCGTCAACGTCGGCAAGGAGCGCAACGACTACCAGGGTGGGAGCAGTGCCCCCCAGGACGGCTTCACCGGGGGGGTGACCGCCGACTGGACGCCTACGCCGCGCACCCGCGTCAACGGCAACTGGCAGCACCACAGCTATGGCAACAGCCACGGTCTGAGTTTCGAGCACCGCATGCGCAACTCGGTCTGGCGCTTCTCGGACTCCCGCAACGTCACGCTGGGCAATACCGGTGCGTCGGGCGGCGTGCGCACCAATTACGAGTTGTTCTACCTGATGTTCGCGTCGGAGCCTGATCCGATCAAACGCGACGCCATGGCGCGCGCGGCGCTGGCGGCGCTGGGCCTGTCGGCCGACGCGCCTTCCTCCGTGGGCTTCCTGTCCACTGGGCCGAGCCAACTGCACGCCCAGATGCTCAGCTTCATGCTGCAGGGCGTGCGCAGCAATGTGACGGCCAGCGTCAGCCGCTCCGTCACGACCCGACTCGGCAGCGGCCTGAATCAAGGTGATCTGGCCAGCCACGCTCTCATCGAGCAGCGCTCCTACTCGCTGGCGGGCAGCTACCAGCTCACGCCGGTGTCCGGCTTGTCGTTGACCGCCATGCGCCAGGAGACCTCGGGTGACTCGAGCAGCCAGCGCACGAAGTTGACCAGCCTGCTGGCGAACTGGAATACCCGCCTGGGCACGCGCATCAGCATGCAGCTCGGCGCTCGGCACAGCCGTTTTGAAGGCTTCACGCCGTACTCCGAGAATGCGGTCTACGCCAACCTGACCCAACAGTTTTAAATGAAAACGCCCCCAAGCTCGCCCTGCCAGCTGCCCCCCGAGGGGGCGTGTCAGTGGCTACGGGCGGCCGGGCGCCACTGACATGTACGAAGCCTTCTATGGCTTGAGCAGCAAGCCCTTCCAGCTCAGCCCCGACCCGAACTTCTACTACGGCAGCAAGCAGCATCGCCGGGCCAAGGCCTACCTGGACTATGGCGTGCTGCGCAATGACGGCTTCATCGTCATCACCGGCGAGATCGGTGCCGGCAAGACCACGCTGCTGCGTGGCCTGCTGGACAGCCTGAACCGCAGCAACGTCGTCATCGGCAATGTCGTGACGACCCAGCTCGATGCCGAGGACACGCTGCGCATGGTGGGCGCGGCCTTCGGCGTGCGCGTCAAGGACGCGCCCAAGTCCGAGCTGCTGATGACGCTGGAAGCCTTCTTCGTCAACCAGGTCACGCAGGGCAAGCGCTGCCTGCTCATCGTCGACGAGGCGCAGAACCTCACCGCCCGCGCGGTCGAAGAGCTGCGCATGCTGTCCAACTTCCAGTTCGCCAACCAGTCGCTGCTGCAGACCTTCCTGGTCGGCCAGCCCGAGTTCCGCGGCATCCTGCAGAAGCCCGAGATGGAGCAGTTCCGCCAGCGCGTCGCGGCGACCTGCCACATCGGCCCCATGGACGAGGACGAGACCCAGCGCTACATGGAGCACCGCCTGAAGTGCGCGGGCTCCACCGGCAAGCCCACCTTCGACCACGATGCCTTCCCGGCCATCCACAAGGCCAGCAACGGCATCCCGCGCCGCATCAACCGCCTCTGCGACCGCCTGCTGCTGCTGGGCTTCATGCAGGGCCGCAGCCATCTGACGCTGGCCGATGTGAAGGAAGTGCTGCGCGACATCGCCCAGGAAAGCGAGACGCCGCGCCACAGCGACGCCAGCCCGCTGGACAGCGTGCCCGCCAGGCTGCCGGACAGCCGCCCCGGCGCGCTGGACAGTGCGCCAGGCGCGCTGGACATCTCCAAACTGAAGCTGAGCGTCGCCGAGGTTGATGGCCTGTCCACCGAGATCGCTGCGCTGAGCGCCGACCACCACACCGACCGCCTGCAGCGCCTGGAGCGGAGCATGATGCGCCTGGAGCGCATCAATCTGCAGACGCTGGCGCTGCTGCAGAAGCTGGTGGACGCCGTGAAGCAGCATTGATGGAGTCCTGATCATGCTGATGCCCACCAAGACCCCGGCCCTGCGCAATGCGATGAGCATTGACGTGGAAGACTATTTCCAGGTCTCCGCCTTCGCGCCCTACATCCGCCGCGAGGACTGGAACGGCCTGGAGTGCCGCGTCGAGCGCAATATCGAGCGCATCCTGGCGCTGCTGGCCGAGAAGAACGTCAAGGCCACCTTCTTCACGCTGGGCTGGATCGCCGAGCGCTATCCGCAGGTGGTGAAGGCCATCGTGGCCGGCGGCCATGAACTGGCCAGCCACGGCTACGGCCATGAGCGCGCCAGCGACTTGAGCCCCACCGCCTTCCTGGACGACATCAGCCGCGCCAAGAAGATGCTGGAAGACCTGGGCGGCGTGCCCGTCGTGGGCTACCGCGCGCCCAGCTTCTCCATCGGCAAGTCCAACCTCTGGGCTTTCGACGTGCTGCGCGATGCCGGCTACCGCTACTCCAGCAGCGTCTACCCCATCGCTCACGACCACTACGGCATGCCCGACTCGCCGCGTTTCGCCTACCCTGTGCGCGAAGGCCTGCTCGAGATCCCGGTGACCACCGTTCGCATGGGCTCGCGCAATCTGCCCAGCAGCGGCGGCGGCTACTTCCGGCTGCTGCCCTATGCGCTGTCGCGCTGGATGATCCGCCGCGTCAACGAGATCGACGGCGAGCCGGCCGTCTTCTACTTCCACCCCTGGGAGATCGACGCCGAGCAGCCGCGCATCCCTGGCATCAATGCCAAGACGCGCTTCCGCCACTACGTCAACATCCCGCGCACCCACGACCGCATCGCGCGCCTGCTCGGCGATTTCCGCTGGGGCCGGATGGACGAGATCTTCCTCGGCCGCGAGGCCAGCCCGCGCGCTCCGGCGCCCTCGCTGACCCCCGTCTGAATGAGCAGCTCTCTTCGCATTGCGCGCCTCGCCGCGCAAGACAAGGCTGTGTCCGCGCGTTGGGACGAGTTCGTCTTCGCCCACCCGCAGGCGACCTTCTTCCATCGCAGCGGCTGGCTGCGCATCATCGAGTCGGTGTTCGGCCACAAAGGCTTCTTCCTCTATGCCGAACGTGATGGCCTCATCGAGGGCGTGCTGCCGCTGGCCGAGGTCAAGAGCCGGCTGTTCGGCCATTCGGTCACGAGCCTGCCGTTCGGCGTCTATGGCGGCGTCGCGGCGCTGAACGACGAGGCCACGGCGGCGCTTGAAGCCGAGGCCGAGAAGATCGCCAGAGGGCAGGGCGCCGAGCACCTGGAGTACCGCAACCTGGGTCCCACCCGCCACGCTGACTGGCCGCGCCAGGACCTCTATGTGACCTTCCGCAAGGAGATCCTGGCCGACGAGGAGGCCAATATGTTGGCCATCCCGCGCAAGCAGCGCGCCATGGTGCGCAAGGGCATCAAGAACGAGCTGAAGGCCGACATCGACGCGAATGTCGACCGCTTCTTCGACCTCTACGCCGACAACGTGCACCGCCACGGCACGCCGGCCATGCCCAAGAAGTATTTCCAGGCGCTGCTGGACGAATTCGGCTCCGATGCCGAAGTGCTGACCGTCACCGGCCCCGACGGCAAGCCTCTGTCGACGGTGCTGACGTTCTACTTCCGCGACGAATGCCTGCCCTATTACGCCGGTGACGACGAGGCCGCGCGTGACCTCGCCGCCAACGATTTCAAGTACTGGGAGCTGATGCGCCGCGCCTGCGCGCGCGGCCTCAAGGTCTTCGACTACGGCCGCAGCAAGCAGGGCACCGGGCCGTACGCCTTCAAGAAGAACTGGGGCTTCGAGCCGCAGCCCTTGAGCTACGAGTACCGGCTGTTCAAGCGCGACGCGATTCCCCAGAACAACCCGAACAACCCGAAGTACCAGCTGATGATCAAGGCTTGGCGCAAGCTGCCCATCGGCTTTGCCAACTGGCTCGGGCCCTTCATCGTCAAGAACCTGGGCTGAGATGAGCATGCCCCCACGCTCACTTCGTTCACTGCCCCCCGAGGGGGCGCGTCAGCGCCTTCGGGCGGCCGGGCGGTGCTGACCTTGAAGATCCTCTACCTCGTCCACCGCTTGCCTTACCCGCCCAACAAGGGCGACAAGGTGCGCTCCTACCATTTGCTCAAGCATCTGGCGGCGCGGCACGAGGTGCATCTGGGCACCTTCATCGACGACCCGGACGACGAGCAGCACCTGCCGCGCGTTCAGGCGCTGTGCAAGAGCATGCATGCCGCCCGGCTGAACCCGCGATCCGCCAAGCTGTTGAGCTTGCGCGGCCTGCTGGGTGGCGAGGCGCTGAGCCTGCCCTACTACCGCGACGCCGGCCTGCAGGCCTGGGTCAACGAGACGGCCGCCCGCGTGGGCTTCGATGCCATCGTCGTGTTCAGCGGCGTCATGGCCCAGTACACCCGCGGCCTGAAGGGCGTGAAGACGCTGGTGGACTTCGTCGACGTCGACTCCGCCAAATGGCGCGATTACGCGCCTGAGCATGCCTGGCCGATGTCCTGGCTCTACCGGCGCGAGTTCGCCAAGCTGCTCGGCTTCGAGCAGCGCGTGGCGGACGAGGCCGCCTGCAGCTTCTTCGTCACCGACAACGAGGTTGCGCTCTTCCGCGAGCTGAGCCCGGGCCGCGACCTGCGCCTGGCGGCCCTGGGCAACGGCGTTGATGCCGATTTCTTCACGCCGGACGCGGCGCGCGCCAGCCCCTTCTCGGCGAATGAGCTGCCGCTGGTGTTCACTGGCGCCATGGACTATTGGCCCAACGTCGACGCCGTGACCTGGTTCGCCGGTGACATCCTGCCGGCGCTGCGCGAGCGCTTTCCGGCGCTGCGCTTTCATATCGTCGGCCGCAGTCCGGCGCCTGCCGTGCAGGCCTTGGCGAGCGATGCCATCCACGTGACCGGCACCGTGCCGGACGTGCGCCCCTATCTGCAGCACGCCGCCGCCGTCGTCGCGCCGCTGCGCCTGGCGCGCGGCATACAGAACAAGGTGCTCGAAGCCATGGCCATGGCGCGGCCGGTTGTCGCTGCCAGCACCTGCGTGCGCGCGATCACGGCAGGCGGGCAACCCGGTCTGCAGCCGGCCGATACCGAGTCCGACTATGTCGAACGCGTCAGCGCGATGCTGACCGACCCCCAAGCCGCCGACAGCGCAGGCCGAACGGCGCGCGATTTCGTGCTGGGCGCCTACAGCTGGGATGCCCACCTGTCCGGCCTGGACCGTCATCTGGAGACTGCGTGATCCATCTGCCCAAGCCCTGGCGGCTGCCCCTGCTCGGCCTGGTGCTGGCCTGGGGCCTGCTCGCCTTCCTGTATTTCGCGACCGGCGCCGCCATGGTCGGGATCTGGAACCGCTCCGAGACCTTCGCCCACGCCTGGGTCGTGCCGCCGATCTCGGCCTGGCTGGTATGGCGGCGGCGTGCCGAGCTGGCCTCCATCACGCCGCGCCCGTCACCGCTGTGGCTGCTGGCCTTGCCACCGCTGGGCATGCTCTGGCTGGCGGGCGACCTGGCCTCCGCCAACGCGGCCACGCAGTTCGCGCTGCTGGGCATGGGCGTGGCCCTGGTGCCTCTGCTGCTTGGCACGGAGGCTGCCGGTCGCATCGCCTTCCCGCTGGGCTTCCTGTTCTTTGCCGTTCCCTTCGGTGATTTCCTGACGCCCTGGCTGATCGATCGCACCGCCGACTTCACCGTCCTCGCGCTGCGTGGCACCGGCATTCCGGTGTTTCGCGAGGGTAATCAGTTCGTCATTCCAACCGGCTCCTGGTCTGTCGTGCAGGCCTGCAGCGGCATTCGCTATCTGATGGCCTCGCTCATGGTGGGCACGCTGTTCGCGTACCTGAACTACAGCACCAACAAGAAGCGCTGGATCTTTGTCGGCGTGGCCATCGTCACGCCCCTGATCGCCAACTGGCTGCGTGCCTACATGATCGTCATGCTGGGCCACCTGTCCGGCAACAAGCTCGCCGTCGGGGTGGATCACATCATTTACGGCTGGGTCTTCTTCGGCCTCATCATGCTGGCGATGTTCATGATCGGCGCGCGCTGGACCGATCCTGACCCCGAGCCTGTACCGGGCGCCCCGGCCGACCGGGCGGGCGCACAGCCGATCAACCGTTTCGCCACGGCCCTGGTCGCCGCGCTGGTTTTCGTGGCCCTGCCCACGGGCGTGCGCGCCCAACTGGCGCTTGCCGGCGCCCACGGAGAGCCGATGCTGGCAGCGCCGGCATTGCCGGGCTGGACCTGGGTTGCCGAGGCGCCGAGCAACTGGAAGCCGCACTTCATGAACCCGGCGTCGACGCTGCACGGCCGCTTCGAGTCCGCCGAGGGCGGTGTGTCGGTGGGGCTGTATGTCGGCTACTACCGCGACCAGCGCTATGGTCGGCAGCTGGTGACGTCCGTCAACGAGTTCGTCAATTCCGAGGCAGAAAAGGAATGGGCGGTCACGGCCTCGGGGCTTGATCAGCTCGATGCCCGGACCTGGCGGACCGCCGACCTGCGCGGTCAGGCGCTGAGCCAGATCAGCGGTGACGGCAGCCAGGCGCCGCGGCTGCGCGCCTGGCAGATCTACTGGATCAACGGCAAACCATTCATCAGCGACTGGCAAGCCAAGCTCTATGGCGCCTGGCAAAGCCTGCTGGGCCACGGCGACGATGCCGCCGTCGTCATCGTCTATGTCGACAAGGCCGCTGCCGGGCCCGACGATGCCCTTTTGCGCGACTTCCTTCACAAGCATTGGGCCGCGCTGGACACCGCTTTGCGGGACGTCCGGGATCGGGATGTCACGCCCAAGCGGTGACAATCACGCGCCTTCGAAAAATCACAGCAACGAGAAACGACCCATGAATACGCTCGCAGTCATCGGCCTTGGTTATGTCGGCCTGCCCCTGGTGGTGGAGTTCGGCAAGCAGATCCGCACCATCGGCTTCGATATCGCCAAGAACAAGGTCGAGGCCTGCCAGCGCGGCACGGACCCGAGCCGCGAGCTGACGGATGAAGAAGTGCAGGCTGCCACGCATGCGGTCTATACCGACGACCCCAAGATGCTGGCCGAGGCCGACGTCATCATCGTGGCCGTGCCCACGCCGGTGGACGAGGCCCACATCCCTGACTTCCGCCCGCTGATCGGCTCGTCGACCAGCGTCGGCCGGAACATGAAGAAGGGCGCCATCGTCGTCTACGAGAGCACCGTCTACCCGGGTGCGACCGAGGAGGTCTGCATCCCCGTGCTGGAGCGCGAATCCGGCCTGAAGTGGAAGCAGGACTTCTTCGTCGGCTACAGCCCCGAGCGCATCAACCCGGGTGACAAGGAGCACACGCTGACCAAGATCCTGAAGATCGTCTCCGGCGACACGCCCGAGACGCTCGACAAGGTTGCCAAGGTCTACGAGAAGATCATCGTCCCGGGCGTGCATCGCGCGTCCAGCATCAAGGCCGCGGAAGCCGCCAAGGTCATCGAGAACACCCAGCGCGACCTCAACATCGCGCTGATGAACGAGCTGTCCATCATCTTCGACAAGCTCGGCATCGACACCTCCGAGGTGCTGGAAGCCGCCGGCACGAAGTGGAACTTCCTGAAGTTCAAGCCGGGCCTGGTGGGCGGCCACTGCATCGGTGTCGACCCCTATTACCTGACCCACAAGGCCGACATGCTGGGCTACCACCCGCAGGTCATCCTGGCGGGTCGCCGCATCAACGACGGCATGGGCAAGTTCATCGCCGAGCAGACCATCAAGCAGATGATCGCCAGTGGCAGCCACGTCAAGGGCGCCCGCATCAACGTGCTGGGCCTGACCTTCAAGGAGAACTGCGGCGACCTGCGCAACTCCAAGGTCATCGACATCATCAACGAGCTCAAGACCTATGGCGTCGAGATCTTCGTGACCGACGCGCAGGCCGAGGCCGAGGAAGCCATGCACGAGTACGGCGTGCGCCTGATGCCTTTCGACGACCTGCCGCAGGCCGACGCCATCGTGGCCGCCGTGTCGCACAGTGAGTACGCCGCCTTGAGCCTCGCCGACATCGGCAAGAAGCTCGTCAAGGGCGGCGCCTTCATCGACGTGAAGGCCGCGTTCGACGCCAAGGCGCTGCTCGGCGCGGGCTTCCGCCTCTGGCGTCTGTGACCCCAGCAATCAGCACGGATGCGCGACCGCTGGTCGTGCATCTGCTGAACCGCTTCGACACCGGCGGGCTGGAGAACGGTGTCGTCAACATCATCAACCACACGCCGCAGTTTCGGCACGCCGTGGTGGCGGTGACCGAGATCACCGCCTTCAAGGATCGCGTCAAGGCGCCGGGCACCCGGTTCATCGAGCTGCGCAAGCCGCCGGGGCAGGGCTTCTGGATCTACCCGCAGGTCTACAAGCTGCTGCGCGAACTGCGCCCGGCGGTGCTGCACACACGCAATATCGGCGCGATGGAGTTCCAGTGGCCAGCCTGGGCGGCGCGCGTGCCGCTGCGCATCCACAGCGAGCATGGCTGGGACATGGACGACCTGGGCGGCGTCAGTCGTCGCAACCAGTTGATCCGGCGCGTCTACGGCACGCCCGCCCACCGCTTCGTCGCGCTGTCGCGCGCGATCGAGACCTATCTGACCGGTCCCGTCGGCTTCCCGGCGCGACGCGTGCAGCGCATCTGCAATGGCGTCGACACGCGGCGCTTCGCACCCGCTGTCGGCGTGCCCGAAGGAATCGGAGCCTGGCCCTTCCGGCGCGGTGAGCATCTGGTCATCGGCGCCGTGGGGCGCATGCAGACGGTCAAGGACCCCTTGAATCTCGTCGACGCCTTCCTGCGTCTGCGCGACCTCTGCCCGGCTGCCTGGCCCCGGTTGCGGCTGGCCATGCTGGGGGGCGGCCCGCTGCTCGAAGCCGCGCGTGAGCGGCTGGCGCAGGCCGGCGCGGCGGACCAGGCCTGGCTGCCCGGGGATCGCAGCGACGTCGCCCAGTTGTTGCCCCAGGTCGACATCTTTGCGCTGCCGTCGCAGGCCGAAGGCATCAGCAACACCTTGCTGGAAGCCATGGCCTGCGGCTGCGTGCCGGTGGCGACCGATGTGGGGGGCAATCCGGAGCTGGTGGAGGAGGGCGTCAACGGCCTGCTGGTGCCGGCGGCCGACAGCGCGGCCCTGGCCGCCGCCTTGGCCCGCCTCGTCGACGACCCCGGCCTGCGCGCCAGCCTCGCCGCGGCCTCGCTGCGGCGCGCCCGCGAGCAGTTCAGCCTCGATGGCATGCTGTCCGCCTATGCGCAGTTGTACGCTGGGGAGGCCCCTCGTACAGGGGGGTAGTCGTGTGCGACGTCACGCTGCCTGCCCGCCAAGGCCGGCGCGGCGGCCAAGCTCGGTAAGAATCCGTCTTTAGCCGCGCTTTTGCGCGGCGTCTTTCAATGGGCTGAACTCTTCATGTGCGGCATCACCGGTTTGTTCGACACCCGCGGCCAACGCCTCCCCGAGCGCCAGCGGCTGCACCGGATGAACGAATCCCAGCACCACCGCGGCCCCGACGAGGGTGAGCTGCACATCGAGCCCGGCCTGGGCCTGGGTCACCGGCGCCTGTCCGTCATCGACATCGCGACCGGCCAGCAGCCCATCTTCAACGACGACCGCAGCGTCGCCCTGGTCTTCAACGGCGAGATCTACAACTACCAGGAGCTGATGGTCGAGCTGCGCGCGCTGGGCCACCACTTCCGCACCAAGAGCGACAGCGAGACCATCGTGCGCGCCTGGGAGCAGTGGGGCGAGGACTGCGTGCTGCACCTGCGCGGCATGTTCGCGTTCACGCTGCATGACCGTCGCCGCGATTGCCTTTTCATGGCGCGCGACCGCCTGGGCGTCAAGCCCATGCACTACGCGCTGCTCGACGATGGCTGGCTGCTGTTCGGCTCCGAGCTGAAGAGCCTGCTGGCGCATGGCGGCATGCCGCGCGACCTCGACCCGCATGCCGTCGAGGAGTATTTCGCGCTGGGCTACGCGGCCGACCCGCGCACCGTCTTCAAGGCGGCGCGCAAGCTGGAGCCGGGCCACCGCCTGTTGTGGAAGCGCGGTGAGAGCCCGCGTCAGCCCCAGCCCTACTGGGACGTGCGCTTCACGCTGGACAACCCCATCTCCCAGGCCGATGCCGAGCAGGAGCTGCGCGAGCGCCTGAAGGAGGCCGTGGCGCTGCGGCTCAAGGCCGAGGTGCCGCTGGGTGCCTTCCTGAGCGGCGGCGTGGATTCGAGCGCCGTGGTGGCCGTGATGGCGGGACTGCAGGGCGACATGCCGGTCAACACCTGCTCCATGGGCTTCGACGATCCGAAGTTCAACGAGGTCGAGTTCGCGCAGATGGTGGCCGACCGTTATCACACCAACCACCGCGTGCAGACGGTGGCGAGCGACGACTTCGACCTCATCGACACGCTGGCCCGCCTCTACGACGAGCCGTATGCGGACAGCTCCGCCATCCCGACCTACCGCGTCAGCCAACTGGCGCGCCAGCACGTCACGGTGGCCCTCAGCGGCGACGGCGGCGACGAAAGCTTCGGCGGCTACCGCCGCTACCGCCTGCACATGATGGAGGAGCGGCTGCGCGCCGCCATGCCGCATGGGCTGCGCAAGCCGCTGTTCGGCACGCTGGGCAACCTTTATCCCAAGATGGACTGGGCGCCGCGCTTCGTGCGCGCCAAGACGACCTTCGAAGGCCTGGCGCGCACCAGCGTGCAGGCCTACTTCCACTCCATGTCCATCCTGCGCGGGCCGATGCGCGCGGCGCTGTTCTCGGACAAGCTCAAGCGCGAGCTGGCCGGCTACGACGCGTTCTCGGTCTTCGAGCGCCATGCCGCCAACGCCGGCACCGAAGACCCGCTGGCCATGATCCAGTACCTGGACACCAAGACCTACCTCGTCGGCGACATCAACACCAAGGTCGACCGGGCTTCCATGGCGCACAGCCTGGAGGTGCGCGAGCCGCTGATGGACCACAAGCTGGTGGAGTGGCTGGCTACCTTGCCCTCGCACCTGAAGCTGCGCGATGGCGAAGGCAAGTTCTTGTTCAAGAAGGCCATGGAGCCCCTGCTGCCGAACGACGTGCTCTACCGCCCCAAGATGGGTTTCGCCGTGCCGCTGGCGCGCTGGTTCCGTGGGCCCTTGCGCGAGCGCGTGCGTGAGGCCGTGCTGGGCGAGCGCCTGGCCGACACGGGCTGGTTCAACCGGGATGAGTTGCAGCGCCTGGTGGACCGTCATCAGAACGGCCAGAGCGACTTCAGCGCGCCGCTGTGGACGTTGATGATGTTCGAGGCCTTCCTGCGCCAGGTGGTCGATGCGCCCGATTCCATCGGCCTGCCGGTGCCGGAGGCCGTGGCATGAGAGTGCTGCATGTGTTCGATCATTCGATCCCACTGCATTCGGGCTACACCTTCAGGTCACTGTCCCTGCTGAGAGGACAGCGCGCGCTGGGCTGGGAGACCTTCCACATCACCAGCCCCAAGCACAGTGCCGGCCTCGCCGCGAAGGCCGACGGCGCGCTGGAAGACGATGTCGACGGCTGGCACTTCTACCGCACGCCCACCGTGCCCGCGGGCGCGCTGCCGGGCCTGGGCGAGTACCGCCTCATGCAGGCCCTGGAGGCGCGGCTGGAAGCGGTGGCGCGCCAGGTGCGGCCCCAAGTCATCCACGCCCATTCGCCGGTGCTGAACGGGCTGCCGGCGGAGCGGGTCGGTCGCCGACTGGGCATCCCGGTCGTGTACGAGGTGCGTGCCTTCTGGGAAGACGCCGCGGTCGACCACGGCACCACGCGCGAGGGCAGTGCGCGCTACCGCCTCACGCGCTGGCTGGAAACGCGGGCGCTGCGCCGCGCCCACCACGTCTTCACGATCTGCGAGGGCCTGCGCAGCGACATCGTGGCGCGCGGCATCCCGAGCGCTCGCGTCACCGTCATCCCGAACGCGGTCGACATCGAGGCCTTCACGCCCGGCGGCCAGGCCGACCCGGCCCTGCAGGCGCAGCTGGGCCTGACGGGCTGCACTGTTCTCGGTTTCCTCGGCAGCTTCTACGCCTACGAGGGCCTGGACCTGTTGCTGGACGCGCTGCCGGCCATCGTCCAGCAGCGGCCCGATGTGCGCGTGCTGCTGGTCGGCGGCGGCCCGCAGGAAGCGGCGCTGAAGGCCCAGGCCGCGCGCCTGGGGCTGCAGGACCATGTGCTGTTCATCGGCCGCGTGCCGCATGCCGAGGTCACGCGCTATTACGACCTGGTGGACCTGCTGGTCTACCCCCGCCACGCCATGCGGCTGACCGAGCTCGTCACGCCGCTGAAGCCGCTGGAAGCCATGGCCCAGTCACGCGTGATGCTGGCCTCGGACGTCGGCGGCCATCGTGAGCTGATCCGCGACGGCGAGACGGGGCGCCTGTTCAAGGCCGGCTCTGCCCAGGCACTGGCCACCACCGCGCTGGACATGCTGGCCAAGCGCGAGCTGTGGCCGGCCATCGGCGCGGCGGGGCGGCGCTTCGTCGAGACCGAGCGCAACTGGACGCGCTCGGTGTCGAACTACGTCGAGCCCTATACCCGACTGGTTGGTTGATGCGGCTGCTGACGTTCTCGTCGCTGTACCCGAGCAGCGCTCGCCCGCGCCACGGCCTGTTCGTCGCCGCGCGCTTGCGCGAGCTGCGCCAGCGGCACGGCTTCGACGCGCAGGTCATCGCACCAGTGCCCTGGTTCCCGTTCACGGCCGATCGGTTTGGCGACTATGCCGAATGGGCGCGCACGCCGCGACAGGAGACCTGGCAGGGTCAGCAGGTGCACCATCCGCGCTATTTGATGCTGCCCAAGATCGGCATGGCCATGCAGCCCGATGCGATGGCGCGTGCTGCCATTGCCTGTGTCGAGCGTGAGGCGATGGCCTTCGACCTCATCGATGCGCACTATTTCTATCCCGATGGCGTTGCCGCCGCTGCGCTGTCGCGTCATTTCGGCAAGCCTCTCGTCATCACCGCGCGCGGCTCCGACCTGAACCTGATCGGCCAGAACGCCCGTGCCCGTGCCCGCATGCTGCAGGCCTGCGAGCAGGCGTCGGCCTGTGTCGGCGTCAGCCAGGCGCTGGTGGACGTGCTGCATGGCTGGGGCGTGCCGGCGCGCAAGCTGCACACCATCCGCAACGGCGTGGATCTGGACCGCTTCGCGCCGCTGTCCCCGCAGGATGCACGCGCCGGCCTTGGCCTGGATGACGCGCCGCTGCTGCTTGCGGTGGGCAACCTGATCGAGCTGAAGGGCCATGCGCTGCTGATCGAGGCCGTGCAACTGTTGAGCGCATCCCATCCGCGACTGCAACTGGCCATCGCCGGCGAAGGGCCGGAGCGCGAGTCCCTCGAGGCCTTGGTGGCCCGCCATGGCCTCGCCGGCCGCGTGCGCCTGCTGGGGGCTGTCGCTCATGCCGACCTCGCGCGCTGGTACGCGGCGGCGGACCTGTTCGTGATGCCCTCCAGCCGCGAAGGCCTGCCCAACGCGCTGCTGGAAGCGCTGGCCTGCGGCACGCCCGCGCTCGCCACGGCCGTCGGCGGCATCCCGGAGGTGCTGGCCGGTGTGCCCGAAGCCGGCGAGCTGCTGCGCGAGCGCAGCGCTGCCGCGATTGCCGAGGCCGTGCAGCGCTGGCTGGCCCGCGACGTGGACCGCGCAATCGTGCGCCGCACGGCGCAGGCCTATGCCTGGGATGCCAGCGCGGCGCAACTCGCCGCGCTGATGCAGGCGGTGGCCGCCGGGGAGGCCTGCCATGCGTGAAATCGTTCTGCTTGCCATTCTCGGCTTTGTCATCCTGCAGGCCTTTCGGCGCCCCTGGATCGGCATCCTGGGCTGGACCTGGCTCAGCATCATGAATCCGCACCAGTTGACCTGGACGCTGAAGACCATGCCTTTCGCGGCCGCCATCGGCGGCGCCACGCTGGTCGGCCTGTTCATCACGCGGGACCGGCGCGACTACTCCCAGAGCCGCGAGGGCATCGTGCTGATGGTGTTCATGGTGTGGATGTGCATCACGCTGCCGTTCTCGATGATCTTCGACGAGTCGTTCGATCTGTGGAAGCGGGTCATGAAGATTGACCTGATGATCCTGGTGGCCATGGTGCTGCTGCACAGCAAGCGGCACATGATGCTGCTCACCTGGGTGCTGGTCATCTCCATTGGCTTCTTCGGGGTCAAGGGCGGGGCTTTCACGCTTGCCACCGGTGGCAGCTACCGGGTTTGGGGGCCGGAGAACACCTATATCGAAGGCAACAACGAGGTGGCGCTGGCCATCGTCATCGTCATTCCCCTGATGCGCTTCCTGCAGATGCAGATGCAGGCCAAATGGGCCAAGACGACCATGACCATCTGCATGGTGCTGATGGCCATGGCGGCGCTCGGTAGCCATTCACGCGGTGCATTGCTGGCCATTGCCGTGATGGCGCTGGTGCTCTGGTGGCGTGGCAAGAAGAAGGTGGTGGGCGCCGTCGTCACTGTCGTGGTGGCCCTGGCACTGCTGTCGGTGATGCCGGCCGAATGGTGGGAGCGCATGAACACCATCAAGACCTACCAGCAAGACGAGTCGGCCATGGGCCGCATCAATGCCTGGTGGATGGCCTGGAACCTGGCCAAGGCCAATTTCTTCGGTGGTGGCTTCATGATCTGGGTCGGCCCCATCTTCACGGTCTATGCGCCCGACCCCAACGACGTCCACGCCGCCCACAGCATCTATTTCCAGGTGCTCGGCGAGCAGGGCATCCTGGGTTTGATCCTGTTCCTGGTGCTGTTCACGATGGTCTGGTTCACGGCGGGCACGCTGCGCGTCAAGGGGCGAGCGCAGCCGCAGACCCAATGGCTGTCCGATCTCGGCGGCATGCTGCAGGTGAGTCTGGCAGGGTATGCGGTGGGCGGCGCCTTCCTGAGTCTGAGCTACTGGGACCTGCCCTATAACCTGCTCGTGCTGGCCGTCATCGGCCGCCGCTGGCTGGACCGCAAGGAGTGGCTGCGCGAGAAGGAAGAGCCCGTCATCTACTGGCCGGAATCCCTGAAAAAGCGGCTTCCAGGGCAGCGCAAGCAGGCACCAGACCAGCCATGAAACCCCTGTTCAGTCTTTTGTCACCCTCCGGCGCGCGCGGCCGTCTGAGCGTGCTGATCTTTCACCGCGTGCTGCCGCAGCCCGATCCGCTCTTTCCTGACGAGGTCGATGCGGCGCGCTTCGACGAGCTGCTGGGCTGGATCAAGTCCTGGTTCAACGTGCTGCCGTTGGACACGGCGATCCACCAGCTGCATGAAGGCAGCCTGCCGTCGCGTGCCGCGGCGCTGAGCTTCGACGACGGTTATGCCGACAACCACGACGTGGCCTTGCCGCTGTTGCGCAAGCACGGGCTGCCCTGCAGCTTCTTCGTCGCCACGGGCTTCCTGGATGGCGGGCGCATGTGGAACGACACCTTGATCGAATCCGTACGCCTGAGTGCGCTGCCGACGCTGGATCTGCGCGGCCTGAGCGATGCCCAGGGTGACGACCTGGGCCAGCACGCGCTGGGCGATACCGCCGGCCGGCGCGCCGCGCTCGGCCGACTGATCGAGCGGGTCAAATACCTGCCGCCCGAGTCGCGCCTGGCCTGCGTGGACGCCATCGCCGTGCGTGCCGAGGTGAGTCCTCCCAACGACCTGATGATGAGCAGTGATCAGGTGCGTGGCCTGCACCGTGCCGGCATGCAGATCGGCGCGCACACGGTCAGCCATCCCATCCTGGCCTCCATCGATACGCAACAGGCGGGCGACGAGATCGGCCGCAGCCGCGATGTGCTGCAGGCGCTGCTGGGCGAGAAGGTCGGCCTGTTCGCCTACCCCAACGGCAAGCCTGGCACCGACTACCTGCCCGACGTTCACCCGGCCATCGTGCGCGAGCTGGGGTTTGATGCGGCCGTGTCGACGCGCTGGGCCGCAGCGACTCGCAGCGACGACGTCTTCCAGATTCCCCGCTTCACGCCCTGGGATCGGGGGCGGATCAAGTTCGGCATGCGGCTGATGAACAACCTGGCCCGCAGCGACGCCAGCGCGGTCTCTTGAAAAGAATTCCCATGCGTTCGCTGCTCTTCATCGCCTATATGTTCCCGCCGTTTGCGAATTCGGGAACGCGCCGTTCACTCGAGTTCGCGAACAACCTGCCGGACTATGGCTGGCAGCCGACCGTCATTTCGTTTGCCAACCCCAAGCCGCGAGACCGCGACGACAAACTGCTGGACGAGGTCAGGCCGGGCACTCGCGTGCTGCCGGTGCCGCATGCCAGCGGCCGCTGGGCCCGCAACCTGGGCCGCCTGGTGCCGACCAGCCTGCGTCAGCGCGTCGTCGAAGGGCTGACCTGGCGCCTGGACCAGTTGTGGGCCGTCCCCGACGATGCCGCAACCTGGCGCAGCGAAGCCGTGGCAGCGGCGTTGCAGGCGCATCGCGAGACGCCCTTCGACGCCATCCTGGCGACGGGCTCGCCCTGGACCTCCTTCCTGGTGGCGCACGATGTCGCCAAGCGCACTGGCCTTCCCTATGTGCTGGACTACCGCGACCCCTGGCGACCCAGCAACACGGTGGCCTGGGAGACGGAAAGCCGGCTGCAGCGCTGGTTCAGTCCGCGGCTGGAGCGCATGGCCGCGGCCAAGGCTGCGGCCGTGGTCACGACCACCGAGACGCTGACGCGCACGATGCAGAAGGACAACGGCCGTGATGACATGCAGTGCATCACCAACGGCTTCGTGCCCGCCGACTTTGCCGGCTTGCCGGCGCCGCCGGGCGATGGCCTGGTGCGCGTCAGCTACACCGGCGTCTGGCGGCCGGGTTACGGGCCGGACCTGCTCTACCAGGCTTTGAAGCGCTTGAAGGAGAGCGGTGCGCCCGGCCTGGAGCGTTTGCGCGTCGACACGGCCGGCTTCCCGCCTGGCCCTGCAAAAGAGTTTGGCGTGCAGGACATCGTGCACGAGCATGGGCGCGTCACGCACGCGACGGCGCTGCGCCTGATGACCGAGTCGGACATGGTCTTCCTGCCCGTGTCCAACGGCTTCTTCGCCATGGCGTCCCTGCCGGGCAAGTTGTTCGAATATGTCGGTAGCGGCCGCCCCATCCTGGCCGCCACGCTGCCGGGCAGCGAAGTGGCGCGGGTCATCGAAGACGTGGGCGGCGGCCAGCTGGTCCTGCCTGACGATGTCGAAGCCGCCGCCGGCGTGCTGGCCGACCTGTGCGCCGGCCGGGGCCTGACGGGCTTCTCGACGCCGCGTCCCGAGCGCGTGTTCGCCTACACGCGAGCCGCCACGGCCCAACAGATGGCACGCATCCTGGACAAGGCGGTCGCGGGGTGACCGACAGCGGCAAAGGCGTTCGCCGGGCGCTGGCTTTCTCGTTCATCGAACGCTGGCTCAGCATCGTCATTGCGCTGGGCAGCAATGTGCTGCTGGCACGGCTGCTGTCGCCGGAGCAGGTGGGCATCTTCTCGGTCAGCCTGTCCGTCATCGGCGTCGCTCAGGTGCTGCGCGACTTCGGGGTGGTGAACTACGTCATCCAGGAGAAGGAACTCCAGCAGGACTCGCTGAGCACGGCCTTTGGGCTGTCGCTGCTGCTGGGCGGGGGCTTGTTCCTGGTGGTCGCCGTTGCGGCGCCTGCCATCGCTGGCTTCTACGGGGAGCACCTGGTGCGCGACACCCTGTGGGTCTGCTCACTCAACTTCCTGCTGCTGCCATTTGCGACAGTGACGCTGGCCCTGCTGCGGCGCGAGATGGCCTTCCGGGCCTTGGCGGTCATCGGCCTGTCCAGCGCGGCCCTGGGCGCCATCGTCAGCATCGGGCTCGCATGGGCCGGCCACGGCGTGATGTCGCTGGCCATCGGTTCCGTGGTCACCAACGCCGCCAATTGCGTGGGGGCATGGATCGCCCGCCCCGACAGCGCCAGGCTGAGGCCGAACCTGAAGGCGTGGCGCCGCCTGCTGGGCTTTGGTGCGCAGAGTTCGCTGACCGGCGTGATCACCTCCATCTCGATGGACGTGAACGATCTTGCCGTCGGCAAGCTGATGGGCTTCGAGCCCGTTGCCATCCTCAGCAAGGCGCAGGGGCTGATGCAGTTGTTCCACCGTGACGTGATGACGGCCATCCGCAACGTGGCCTATCCCGCCTACGCCAAGGCCGTGCGCGAGGGGCAGGATCTTGAGGCCCAGTACATGATGGGCGTCACCCATGTCACGGCGGCCGCCTGGCCTTTCTACGGTTTCGTCAGCCTCTACGCGCTCGAAACCCTGAGGCTGCTGTTCGGCAGCCAGTGGGATGCCGCCGCGACGCTGGTGCCCTGGTACTGCCTGTGCGGGGCCGTGGCAGCCACGGCCAACCTGATCAACCCGCTGATGCTGGCGGCCGGCCGGATCGACCTGCTGACCAAGGTCGAACTGCTCTGGCAGCCGCTGCGGGCGGCCATGGTCATCGTGGCGGCGCTGTGGTTCCGCTCCATGCTCGCCTGCGCCATTGCGCTGCTGCTGGCGTTGCTGCTGCAGGTGCCATTGCTGTACGCGGCCAAGGCGCGATTCATGCAGACCCACTGGCGCGCCTGGGCACGCAATCTGGCACGCAGCGCACTGGCGGCTGTGGTCAGCCTGGCGGCGCCGATGGCGATTGCCTGGCATTACGGCCTTGAACGCAGCACGCCCATGCCTGCCGGTGCGTTTGCGCTGGCGATCCTGCTTTGCATGCTGACGTGGATTCCTGGCCTGTTGTTGGCCGGACATCCGCTGACGCGCGACCCGGTTTTCCTGAAGTTGCGGGGGATGGTCGGCAGGGCCATGCCGTCACGGCGCTAGCGCATGCGCTGAGCTGATTCCTCGCGCATGAAATTCCGCCCCGACATCGAAGGACTGCGAGCCCTGGCCATCGTGCCCGTGGTGGTGTTCCATGCCTGGCCAGCGCTGCTGACCGGCGGCTTCGTCGGTGTGGACATCTTCTTCGTGATCTCGGGCTACCTGATCACGACGCTGCTGCTGCAGCGGCTGCAGGCCGGCACCTACAGCATCGCCTCCTTCTATGCGGCGCGCATCCGGCGCATCTTCCCGGCGCTGTTCGTTATGCTGGCCCTCATCGTGCCGGCGGCGTGGCTGCTGCTGGCGCCTCAGGCAATGAGCGAGCTCGCGCGCGTGTTCGGTGCGACGGGCGTGTTCGCATCCAACCTGGAGCTCTACCGCACCACGGGTTATTTCGAAGGCGCGACCGAGCTCAAGCCGCTGGTGCACACCTGGTCGCTGGCGGTGGAGGAGCAGTACTACATCGTCTTCCCGCTGCTGCTGGCGGCCCTGTACCGCTGGGCACGCGGCGCCGTTGGCCTGGTGCTGGCGGGCGTGGGGCTGCTGTCGCTGGCCTATGCCCAGTACCTGATCGGTAGCGACGCCGCGCTGGCCTTCTATTCCGCGTTGTCGCGCACCTGCGAGTTGATGGTGGGCTCGCTGCTGGCCGTGCGCGTCGCCAGCGGTCGCGCACCTTTGTCGGCCGGCGCGCGGCAAGTGCTCGGCCTGGCAGGCCTGTTGGCCATCCTGTCGGCCTGCCTGCTGCTGACGCCGGAATCCTCATTCCCCGGCATGACGGCGTTGTGGCCCTGTCTGGGCGCGGCCGCGCTGATCGAGGCCGGGCGAGGGGAGGGGAGCCTCGCCAGCCGTGTGCTGGCGCTGGCGCCGCTGCGCTGGATCGGCGCCTTGAGCTTCTCCCTCTATCTGTGGCACTGGCCCATGCTCGTGTTTGCACGCCATCTGCTGTTGGGCCATCCGGACGCGCTGCAGGCGGGAGTGGCCGTGCTGTTGGCCGTCGGCCTGGCCTGGGCGTCGCTGCGGTGGGTCGAGGCGCCGGTGCGCCATGCGTCCTGGAGCCAGCGCAGCTTCCTGCTGTCGGGCGCTGCCGCCATCGCGGCCTGCCTGCTGCTGGCGGGCGGCCTACTGTTTGCCGCTCGACTTGCGGCTGAGGCACCGTCGCCAGCCAACAAGCTGCTGGCGTCAGCGGTCGACCACAGCCCTAGCCGCGAGCGCTGCCATACGCGCGAGCGAGTACAGGTCGCCTACGTCGACCGCTGTCAGTTCGGCTCTGCCGATGCACCACACCAACTCTTCGTCTGGGGCGACAGCCATGGCGTGGAGATTGGTCATGTGCTGGTAGAGTCGCTTGAGCCTAGTCGCAGCCTCGCCGTGATGACGGCCGCAGCTTGCCCACCGGCGCTCGGCTTCGCGCTTCCTGGCCGTTTCTACTGTGAGAAACACAACGACGCGGTGTTGGCCGGCCTCATGGCTGATGCCAAAGTGGATCGTGTACTGGTCGTCAGCCGTACATCCGCCTACCTGAGAGACCCGAAGTCGGCTGACGCTTTCGAACGCGGGCTGCAGAAGGCCGCGCAAGCGCTGGTGGACGCCGGCAAGCAGGTCTGGCTGCTGGATCCCGTGCCGACCTATGACTATCCGGTGCCAGCCGCGCTTGCCCAATACGAGCACCGCGGCCAAGATCCTGCGGCGTTCGGCATGCCGAGCGGCGACTACCTCCGTGCTGAAAGCCCGGGCTTGGCGACGTTGAAACGCGTGGCTGCGGCCACTGGCGCGCAGCGCATCGCGATCGACGCTGCCCTGTGCGGCGAAGGGCGCTGTGCCGTCATCGGCACGGATGGCCAGGGCTTGTACCTCGACAACAATCATCTGAGCATGGCCGGATCGCGGTTGCTGGCGAAGCGGGCGCTTCAGCCCGTGCTTGAGGCGAGCCATTAGTAAGGCGGAGACGCTGCATCACAGATGAAATTCCGCCCCGACATCGAAGGCCTTCGAGCCCTGGCCATCGTGCCCGTGGTGGTGTTCCATGCCTGGCCCGCGCTGCTGCCCAGCGGCTTCGTCGGCGTGGACATCTTCTTCGTGATCTCGGGCTACCTCATCACGACGCTGCTGCTGCAGCGCCTGGCGGCCGGCAAGTACAGCATTGCGTCCTTCTACGCAGCGCGCATCCGGCGCATCTTCCCGGCCTTGTTCGCGATGCTGGCCATCGTCGGGCCGCTGTGCCTATGGTTAATGGAGCCGCAGCCGCTGCGTGAATTCGCGCGACTGCTGGGCGCCACGGGGCTGTTCGTTTCCAACATCGAGTTGTATCGAACGACTGGCTATTTCGAAAGCGCGGCCGAACTGAAACCGCTGCTGCACACCTGGTCGCTCGCTGTCGAGGAACAGTACTACATCGTCTTTCCTCCGTTGCTGGGCTTGCTATGGCGATTTGCGCCACGCTTCATCGGCTGGGTGCTGTTGGGTATCGGTGCCGTGTCACTGGCTTATTGCCTGCGGCTGATGCCCTATGCCCCCGACCTCGCGTTCTACGCCGCGCCGGCGCGCACGTTCGAGCTGATGACGGGCTCTGTCCTGGCATGGTGGGTGAGCCGAGGTGGTGGACGCATGGCGCGCCCCGACTGGGTGAATGACGTCGTCGGCTTGACGGCATCGCTGGCGCTCGTGGCCGCATTGCTGCTGCTGCGGGCAGAACACGACTTCCCCGGCCCGTCAGCGCTATGGCCCTGCCTGGCCACGGCGGCGCTGATCTGGGTCGGTGAAACCGGGCGCTGCCATGCCACGCGCTGGCTGTCGGTAGCGCCACTGCGCTGGATAGGCGCGCAGTCCTTCTCGCTCTACCTCTGGCACTGGCCCATGCTGGTGCTGGCGCGCCATTGGTTGCTGGACGAGCCCACGGCCCTGCAGGCAGCCGTGGCCGTCGCGGCGTCCGTGCTGCTGGCCTGGGCCTCATTGCGCTGGGTCGAGGCACCGGTGCGCCACGCGGCGATACCACAACGCGTGCTGCTGTTCGCTGGCGCGTCGACCATCCTTCTCAGCCTGGCTGGCGCCTGGGGCCTGACGCTGGCGTCGGACCATCGCGCCGCGCAGCCAGGGCGCGACGCGCTGCTGCGGGCGGGCGCGGACGACTCTAGCCCGGACCGCAAGCGCTGCCACTCGTCCGGTAGCCGTTGGCTGGACTACAACGCGCGCTGCCTGTTCGGCCCGCCGACGGCGACCAAGACATTGGTGGTCTGGGCCGACAGCCATGGGGTCGAGATCGCTCGCGCCTTGGGTGACCAAGCGGTTGACCACCGCGTCGCGCAACTGACGAGCTCCAGCTGCCCCCCAGCATTGAGCTTTGCCGTGCCGGGCCGGGGGCGCTGCGAGGCCGTGAATCGGGCCTTGCTGGAGCACATCATTCGCGATGAGAGCGTCGACGCAGTGCTTCTGACGGCGCGATACGAGTTGTATATAGATGGCGCCGACGCGGCAGCCTTCGAGGCCGGCCTTGCGCAGAGCGTGAAGCGCCTGCGCGACGCCGGCAAGCAGGTGCTGCTGCTGGACCCCGTGCCGACCTATCACTACCCGGTCCCGGCCGCGTTGGCCTTGCGCTGGCGGCGCGGCGACGAACTGGAACCTCAAGGCCAGACGCCGTTGCAGTACGACCACCGGCAGGCGGCCGCACTGGCCATGGTGGAGCGTCTGGCCACGCAGGGCGGCGCCACGCGTGTATCAGTGCGAGAGCAGCTGTGCTCGGGCGAGCGCTGCCGCCTGCTCGAAGGCGACAGCCCGCTCTACTTCGACAGCAACCACCTCAGCATGCATGGCGCTGCACTGATCGTGCCGGCCGTACTGCAGCGGCTCAAGTAAGCGCCAAGCCGGCGCAGCCACCGCGCCGGGGAGCGCCTCAGGCGTGCAGGCGCGCCGCCAGCGCCTCGACGATGCGCTCCGACGAATGGCCGTCCCAGAGCGCGGGGCGACGCCCGGCCTTGGCACGCCCGCCCAGCGCATCGCGACAGGCTTCGAGCACGCGCGCCGGGTCGGTGCCGGCCAGCACATTGCTGCCCTCGTCCACGGTCACGGGCCGCTCGGTGCTTTCGCGCATCGTCACGCAGGGCACGCCCAGGGCGGTTGTTTCCTCCTGCAGGCCGCCGCTGTCGGTGAGCACGACGACGGCATCCTTCCACAGGTGCAGGAAGGACATATAGGGCTGAGGGCCCAGCACATGCACGTTGGGCGCCAGCGCCACGCCGAGCGCCTCCAGGTTCTTGCGGGTGCGCGGGTGCATCGGGAAGACGACGGGCACCTCGGCGGCCAGTGCATTGACGACGCCGGCTGCGCGCCGCAGATTGGCTTCGCCGTCAACGTTGCTGGGGCGGTGCAGCGTGACCACCGCGTAGCGCCCCAGCTGGCGCTTCAGCGCATCGCTTTCGAGCGTGGTGGTGTCGAAATCCTGCCCCAGCTTGGCGGCCTGGTAGAGCAGGTTGTCCACCATCACATGGCCCACGTCGTGGATGGCGTCCGGGGATTGGCCTTCGCGCAGCAGATGGGCACGGCCGGAAGGCTCCGTCACGAAGAACCAGTCCGTGATGGCATCGGTGACGAGGCGATTGATCTCCTCCGGCATGGCACGGTCGCCGCTGCGCAGGCCGGCCTCCACGTGTGCCACCGGCACGCCGGCCTTCTTGGCCACGATGGCGCAGGCCAGCGTCGAGTTCACGTCACCCACGACCAGGCAGCAGGCCGGGCGGTCCTCGGCGACGCAGGCCTCGTAGGCCATCATGATCTTGCCGGATTGCTCGGCATGTGTGCCGCCGCCGCAGTTCAGGCGCACGTCCGGCGTCGGGATGCCGAGTTCCTGGAAGAACACGTCATTCATGTCCTTGTCGAAATGCTGGCCGGTGTGGATCAGTCGCGCCTGCAACCGGCCGTCGGCCGCGATCGCGCGCAGCAGCGGCGCGATCTTCATGAAGTTGGGCCGGGCGCCGGCGATCAGGTGCACGAGGGGGCGAGGATCAGACATGGCGTGTATCCAAAAAAGTTAGGCGGCGATGCGGTAGTCCGGCGCATGGCGTCGCATCCACTGCTCCAGCATCATCAGCGTCCAGACCGTCTCGCCGTAATAGCCGGCATGCTCCTTGAGGCGCTCGGTCAACAGGCTTTCGACGAAGTCGGCACGCACGATGCCGCGGGCGGCGATGCCGCGCAGCGACTCGGCAGCCAGCGCGTTCAGCGCGGCGTCCTTCACCGCCCACGGGCCGAAGGGCAGGCCGAAGCCGTGCTTCTTCTTCGTCAGGATCTCGTCGGGCAGGAAGCCGCGCAGCGCCTCCTTGAAAAACCAGCGCAGTTTCATGCCCTTGAGCTTGTAGCTGGTCGGCAGCTTCAGCGAGAAGTCCAGCAGGCGCGTGTCCAGCAGCGGGAAGCCGACGTCGACGCCGGCCAGGGCTGTCGTGCCGACGACCTTGGGCAGGTCGTTCTCGGCCAGCGTGTAGCGCCAGTCGAAGGCGAGCATCTGGTTGACGAGGCTGGCTTCGCGCGGGCCGGCGGCCCAGGTGGCGCGCTGGTGCTGGCGCGGGCCATCGGTATCGACGGCGGCCAGGAAGGCCGGTGTCAGCATATTGGCCAGGCCCAGGCGATCCAGCAGGTTGTAGCTCTGCATGCGGTCCGGCATCGGCACGCGGGCCTGGCGGATATAGCTCGTGCCCTTCTTCAGCAACGGGATGTTGCCGGTGACGGGGTTCATGAACAGCGGGTTCAGCAGGCCGGCCCGCAGCGGCGACGGGATCTGGCTGTAGACGTGGAAGATGCGCTCCTTGGCATAGCGGGTGTTGCCGCCAAAGAGTTCGTCGCCGCCGTCGCCGGCAAGGATGCGGGTGTAGCCGTCGGCGCGTGCCTTGCTGGCGCAGTAGAAGGCCGGCACGGCCGAGGAATTGCCGAAGGGCTGGTCGTAGTGGGCCGCCACGTCGGGAATGGCCTTCACGAGGTCGGCCGGCGTCACGTAGTACTCGTGGTGATCGGCGCCATAGGCCTTGGCGGCGATGCGCGCGTACTCCATCTCGTCATAGCCCTCGGCTTCGAAGCCGATGGAATAGCTGGCGGGCGGTCGGTCGGTCGCTTCACGCAGCAGGCCGCAGACGCTGGAGCTGTCGGTACCACCGCTCAGGAAGCAGGCGGTCTTGCCATCGGCGCTCAGCCTGTCCTTGACCGATGCCCGCAGGATGCTGCGGAACTCGTCGCGCAGCGTGTCGAAGTTGGGGTTGGCCTGCTCGTTGAAGCGCGCAACCCAGTAGGGCGCGACCGTCAGCTGGCCGTTCTCGAACAGCGCGTAGTGCGCGGGCGGCAGCCGGTGGATGCCGGCATAGATGGTGCGCGGCGACGGGATGCAGTGGTGGAACAGGTAGTTGAAGAGGGCCTGGGTGTCGAGCTCGCGGATGCCGAGCTGGCGGGCCAGGTCATCGGCACGTGTGGCGAAGTGCAGGCGCCCGTCGTGGACCGCATAGCAGAGGCTGTGCACGGCGAAGCGGTCGACCGCGAGATAGGTGCCGCCGCTGGGCAGGCTCATCGCCACCGAGAACTCGCCGCCCACGTCGGCCGCGCAGGCCGTGCCGCGCGCGGCATAGGCCTGGCTCCAGGCAGCCAGGGCGTCGGAGGCCCGGTCGGCAAAGCGAGGCGTGCCGGAGGCGAAGGGCGTGTCGGGCGGCAG
>NZ_JBFUFR010000062.1:0-27759 GCF_056403315.1 Roseateles sp. P2_H4
CAAGATCGGCTTCAAGGGCGCCATCCTCATCGAGCCCAAGCCGCGCGAGCCGTCCAAGCACCAGTACGACTTCGACACCGCCACCGTCTACGGCTTCCTGGTGCGCTATGGCCTGGAGAAAGAGGTCAAGGTCAACATCGAGGCCAACCACGCCACGCTGTCGGGCCACAGCTTCGAGCATGAGATCGCCACCGCCGGCGCTCTCGGCATCCTCGGCAGCCTGGACATGAACCGCGGCGATCCGCAGCTGGGCTGGGACACCGACCAGTTCCCCAACAACGTGCCCGAGACGGCCATCGCGCTGTACCACGTGCTGCAGGCCGGCGGCCTGGGCTCGGGTGGCCTGAATTTCGACGCCAAGGTGCGCCGCCAGTCCATCGACGCGGCCGACCTCTTCCACGGCCATATCGGCGGCATGGACGTCTGCGCCCAGGCGCTGCTGATCGCCGAGAAGATGATCAACGACGGCCGCCTGAAGGCCGCTGTGGACAGCCGCTACGCCGGCTGGGACACGAGTGCCGGCCAGGACATCCTGCAAGGCCGCCGCACGCTCGCCGACCTGGCCGAGCAGGTGCTCATTGCGAACACGGATGTGGCGCCGGTCTCCGGCCGCCAGGAAGTCTTCGAGAACCTCGTCAACCGCTTCTGCGCTTGACCACGGCCCACCGTTTCACCCCGCCCAACACGCCCCAACCGACAACGCTGCCAATGACGAACCCCCTCGATCGGAAGCCCAGCGGCTGTCGGCTGGGGCGATGTTGATTCCCGTCCTTCATCCCCGCCGAACCAGCCAAGACACAGGCCAAGAGCCCCACGACAACGAGAGGAGACACAGTGAAGACACTTCAACGCACCGCCATTTCCCTGGCCGCCGCACAGGCCGCCCTGCTTTGCAGCGGCATGGCCTTCGCGCAGACCGCACCCGCGCCCGCCGCACCGGCCTCGGCGCCGGAGGTCAAGACCCAGAAGATCGAAACCGTCACCGTCAGCGGCCGCCGTGCGGCCCTGCAGTCAGCGCAGAAGATCAAGCAGGAGTCCGACGAGATCGTCGACTCCATCGTCGCCGACGACATCGGCAAGCTGCCCGACCGCTCGGTCACCGAGGTGCTGCAGCGCATCGTCGGCGTGACCATCGACCGCACCATGGCCAAGGGCGACCCCGAGCACTACTCGGTGGAAGGCAGTAGCGTCAACATCCGCGGCCTGTCCTACGTCCGTTCGGAAGTGAACGGCCGCGACACCTTCTCTGCCAACGGCGGCCGCGCGCTGAACTTCGAGGACGTGCCGCCCGAGCTGATGGCCGGCGTGGACATCTACAAGAACCCGTCCGCGGCACAGACCGAAGGCGCCATCGGCGGCCTGGTCAACCTGCGCACCGCCCTGCCCTTCGACTACGCCGGCTTCAAGGGCGGCATCACCATCAGCGGCAACTACAACCAGCTGCAGGGCAAGTGGAGCCCCGCCGCCTCGGGCCTGGTGTCCAACCGCTGGAACACCGACCTGGGGGAATTCGGCGCCCTCGTGAGCCTGGCGCGCAGCAAGAGCACGACGCGTACCGACCTCTGGCAGGTCGAGCCCTACTACAACGTCGACGGCACGCACTGGGCGCCCAAGGGCGCGCAATGGCGCGACTCCAACTTCGACCGCACCCGCCAGGGCACCTATGGCGCGCTGCAGTGGAAGAAGGACAACGTCAGCAGTTCGCTGACCTACTTCGAGTCCAAGTACCGCATGCACTGGGACGAGAACGCGCTGTTCGCCCAGTCCACGCCGTCCAACCTCATCATCGGCAGCGGCGCCACCTATGGTGCCAACGGCCAGTTGCTCACCGGCACGCTGACCGACCCGACCGATGGCGGCATCAACTTCGGTGCCGACACGCGCTACATGACGCGCGACTCCCGCACCCGTGACCTCGGCTGGAACCTGAAGTGGAAGGCCAGCGACCGCTGGAGCTTCAGCACCGATCTGCAACTGGTGAAGTCCAAGACGAACGCCTTCGATTCCACCGTCGCCACCGGCCTGCAGATGCCCAAGGAGACGCTGGACCTGACCGGCTCGACGCCGCGCGTCGTCTTCGACGCTTCAGACCTCGCCGCGCTGCAGGACAAGGGCAACTACTACTGGGCGTTCACGATGGAGCACATGGACCGCAGCAAGGCCGAGTCCAAGGCCTGGCGTGCGGATGCCAAGTTCAACTTCGATCACCCGGTGCTGCAGGACCTGCAATTCGGCATCCGCCTGACCGACAAGGACGCGACGACCATCAACTCCTCGCCGAGCTACAACTGGTCGGCCATCACCCAGACCTGGCAGCGCGGCTGGGACATCAACCACCTCGCCTACCTCAACGACCCGCGCTTCAACGCGCCGGTCAGCTTGCACCAGTTCAAGAAGTTCTTCGGCGGCCAGAACGTGCCGTCCATCTATGTGCCGGACGTATCGCTGGCCAAGGGCTACCCCGGCAGCTACGCCGACCTGCACAAGTACCACGACATCCTTTGTGCCGAGCAAGCCGCGGCGCAGGGCTGGAGCAGCGGCTGCGCCACCTGGGCGCCGGCCACCTTCGGCACCGACCCCATCGGCACCAACGATCAGCATGAGCGTTCGCAGGCCGGTTACGCCCAGCTGCGTTTCGGCTTCGACGACATGCCCATGCCGGTGGACGGCAATGTCGGTCTGCGTGTCGTGCGCACCGACATGAAGGCCGATGGCTACATGGTCTTCAAGAACAATGCGCCGACGCTGCAGCCGGGTCAGTCGCAGGGCGGCGTCACCGTTCCACCCGTGACGGCCTTCGGCATTCCCATCAACGCAGCACAGACCTACACCAACGTGCTGCCCAGCCTGAACCTGCGCCTGAAGGCCAGCAACGAGTTGCAGTTCCGCGCCGCCCTGGCCAAGGCCGTGGCCCGGCCGGACTTCTCGCAACTGCAAGCCTACACGGCGCTGTCGCTGGATACCACCCAGCACACCGTTCCCGGCCCGACGCCGTCGGATCCGGGCACCGTCGTCATCGACAGCGTCTCGCTGAACGGCAAGGCCAACGGCAACCCGCTGCTCAAGCCAGTGAAATCCAACCAGCTCGACCTGACCGGCGAGTGGTACTTCTCCAAAAGCGGATCGCTGACGGTGGCCCTGTTCGACAAGGAACTGAAGGACGTCATCGTCGGGCAGTCCGCCGTGGCCACCATCCGCGACGGCGCGGGCAACCCGGTGAACTTCACGATCACCTCGCCGGTGAACGGCGCCAAGGGCCACGCCCGCGGCGTGGAGATCGCCTTCCAGCGCTACCTGGACATGCTGCCGGGCTGGTTGTCGGGCTTCGGCGTGCAGGCCAACTACACCTACGTCGACAGCAAGACCAAGCTCTACAACCCGGTCAGCAATGCCTACTGCTCGAGCACCAGCACCGGCGCGGAGAACCTGAACCTGAACATCAACGGCTGCGACACCGACGGCCGCAGCTTCGGCGACCTGCCGCTGGTGAACCTGTCCAAGAACGCCTACAACCTGGCATTGCTCTACGACTGGGGCCCGTTCTCGGCGCGCGTGGCCTACAGCTGGCGCTCCAAGTACCTGCAGGGCGTGAACGTCAATGGCACCAACGGCGGCGATGGCCGCCTGGCCAACGGCACCAGCGTGGCCTGGGCCTTGCCCACCTGGAGCGATTCCTATGGGCAGGTCGATGCCGGCGTCACCTACAAGGTCAGCGACCAGTTCAGCCTCAGCCTGGAAGGGCAGAACCTGAACAACGCGCTGGCCCGGCAGCTGATGCAGCAGCACATCGGCTACATGACGCGGGGTGTGAACTACACCGGCCGCCGCTACTCGGTGCAGGCCAGCTACTCTTTCTGAGTATTGGCAACGGCCCGGCGGCGCAATCGCCGCCGGGCTTTTCCGGAGTTCCGATGAAGACCCCTTCCCTTCTGGCGGCGGCCCTGGCCTGCCTGCTCATCACGCAAACCGCCCTCGCGAGCGAGGCGCCGCGCCTGGTCTCGCACGACGGCCGCCATGCGCTGCTCGTCGACGGCAAGCCCTTCCTGATCCTCGGCGCCCAGGCCCACAACTCCAGCAACTACCCCGGCGCCCTCCAGCCCGTCTGGGATGCGGCCAACGACCTCAAGGCCAACACCGTGCTGATGCCGGTGGCATGGGAGCAGGTGGAGCCTATTGAGGGCAAGTTCGATTTCAGCTTCGTTGACACCCTCGTCAAGGAAGCCCGCCAGCAGAAGAAGAAGCTGGTGATCCTGTGGTTCGCCACCTGGAAGAACACCAGTGCCCAGTACACGCCCGAATGGGTCAAGCTCGACCCCAAGCGCTTCCCGGCCAACCTGGACCGCGAAGGCAAGCCCAACTACAGCCTCAGCCCGTTTGGCGCCGAGACGCTGAAGGCCGACAAGAAGGCATTCGTCGCGTTGATGGGCCACCTGAAGAAGATCGATTCGACCGAGCGCACCGTGCTGATGGTGCAGGTCGAGAACGAGGTGGGCACCTATGGCCTGGTGCGTGATTTCGCGCCCGCCGCGCAGGCCGCCTTCGAGCAGCCAGTGCCGGCCGCCGTGCTGGCCCGTCAGAAGCCCAAGCTCGCTGCGGCATCCACAACCGCAGGCAACTGGCGCGAGGTCTACGGCGACTACGCCGACGAGTACTTCCACGCCTGGGCGATCGCCCGCTACATCGGCGAGATCGCCGCAGCCGGCAAGGCCGTCTACGAGCTGCCGATGTACGTCAACAACGCGCTGCGCAACCCGCTGGAGCAGCCGCCCAAGCCCTGGAACAAGGACTTCGCCAGCGGCGGCCCGACCTGGGACGTCATCGACATCTACAAGGCCGCGGCACCCGCGCTCGACATCGTCAGCCCCGACATCTACAGCGTCGAATCCGATCAGGTGAACGCCAACCTGCGGCTGTTCGGCCGCATCGACAACGCACTGTGGGTGCCCGAGATCGGCACCAAGCCAGGCTACGGCCGCTTCCTCTACGCGATGCTGGGCCGCGGCGCCATCGGCGTGTCGCCGTTCGGCATCGACTACTTCAACTACACCAACTACCCGCTGGGCACGACCGCGACCGACAAGACTCTCGTCGAGCCCTTCGAGCGCGTCTACCGCATGTTCGCGCCCATCCAGCGCCAGTGGGCGCAATGGGCCTTCGACGGCAAGACGCAAGGCATCGGTGAAGCCGACGACCGCAAGCCGCAGCAACTGGACTTCCCCGGCTGGACGGCCAAGCTTAGCTACCGCCTGGGCCGCTTCGGCGAAGCCAGCTGGGGCGGCGAGTTCGCCAAGCCGGCAGCCGGCACCGAAGAGCCCAACGGCGGCGCCGCCATCGCTCAGATCGCACCCGACGAGTTCCTCATCATCGGCCAGCGCGTGCGCGTGCGCATGGAGCCCGCCGCCGGCACCAGCGGCATGATGCTGCGCACCGAGCAGGGCCGCTTCGACGACAAGGGGCGCTGGGTCATGGAGCGGGTCTGGAATGGTGACCAGGTCGACTACGGCCTGAACCTGCCCGCCGAGCCCGTCATGCTCAAGGTCAAGATGGGCCGCGCCAGGTGATCCTGCTTCGTCCGCTGCTGCTGGCCTGCGGCCTCGCGCTGGCCCTGCCCTTGGCTGCTGCCGAGCGGGTGCTGCGCTATGCCGCACCGGCGCCCGACACGGCCAAGGGCTGGGAGCAGCAGGCCTTGCCCATCGGCAACGGCCGCCTGGGCGCCATGCTGTTCGGCCAGGTCGCCCGCGACCGGCTGCAGTTCAACGACATCACGCTGTGGACCGGGGACGCCAAGGCCATGGGTGCCTACCAGCCGTTCGGCGATGTCGTGCTGGAACTCGAGGACGGGCCGGTGAGCGGCTATCGCCGCGAGCTGGATCTCGCGCGGGCAGTGAACCGCCTCAGCTATATCCAGGCTGGGGTCCGCTTCACCCGCGAAGCCATCGCCAGCCACCCGGCCCAGGTCATTGCCTGGCGGCTGACGGCCGACCAGCCCGGCCGCTACAACGGCCGCATCGCGCTGACCGACCGCCACGGCGCCGCGCTGAGTGCCGCTAACCAGACGCTGACCGCCATCGGCAGCCTGCCCAATGGCCTGGCCTATGCGAGCCAGTTGCGCGTGCTCAACGAAGGCGGCAGCGTGGCCGTCGATGGCAACACGCTGGTCCTGCGCGGCTGCAATTCATTGACGCTGATCCTGGCCGCCGGCACCAGCTTTGCGGACGGCCAGCCGCCGCTGCCGCGCGTGCAGGCCCAGGTCGCCGCCGCCAAGCCCTGGCCGCGGCTGCGCGCCGAACACGAGCGCGACGTGGCCACGCTGCTCGGTCGCGTGCGGCTCGACCTCGGCACCAGCCCATCCGAGCGCCGCGCGCTGACGACCGACGCCCGCCTGGCCGCCTACACCCAGGACGGCGGCGACCCCGAGCTGGAGGCGCTCTATTTCCAGTTCGGCCGCTATCTGCTGGTCTCCAGCTCGCGTGACTCGTTGCCCGCCAATCTGCAGGGCCTGTGGAACGACAGCCTGACGCCGCCGTGGAATGCGGACTACCACTCCAACATCAACCTGCAGATGAACTACTGGCCGGCCGAGCCGACCAACCTGGCCGAGGCCGCGCGGCCGCTGCACCGCTTCGTGCAGCGACTCATTCCCGAGTGGCGCCGTCCCGTCGCCGATCGTGCAGCACTCGCGCTCAAAGACGCCAATGCCCTGCCGGCCGAGACGCCACCGTGGGACAAATCGGTGCAGCCGCCCATCGAGACATTTCTCACCGCCGCCGGCAAGCCCGTGCGTGGCTGGACGCTGCGCACCGAGACCAACCCCTTCGGTGCCCAGGGCTACCTCTGGAACATGACGGGCAACGCCTGGTATGCCCGCCACTTCTGGGAACACTACGCCTTCACGCAGGACAAGGCCTTCCTGCGCGACATCGCCTGGCCGGTGCTGAAGGAGGTCGGTGAGTTCTGGGAAGACCGGCTCAGGGAAACGGCCGACGGCAAGCTCGTCGCGCCCAATGGCTGGTCGCCCGAACACGGCCCCATCCAGGACGGCGTGGCCTACGACCAGCAAATCCTGTGGGACCTGTTCGACAACATCGCCGCAGCAGCGAAAGTGCTCGGCGACAACACCGCCAGCCAGCATGCAGCTGACACGCGCGACCGCCTCGCCGGCCCACGCGTCGGCAGCTGGGGCCAGTTGCTGGAGTGGCAGGACGAGCTGAAGGACCCGCTGCTGGACACGCCCAAGGACACCCACCGCCACGTTTCCCATCTGTTTGCCCTCTTCCCCGGCCGGCAGATCTCGCCGGCCCGCACGCCCGAGCTCGCCGCCGCCGCGCGCAAGACGCTGGAAGCGCGCGGCGACGTCAGCACCGGCTGGTCCATGGCCTGGAAGATGGCCTATTGGGCGCGGCTGCGCGATGGCGACCATGCCCACAGCCTGTTGCGCGGCCTGCTGGCCCAGCCCGGCGCCAAGGCCGCCCGGGCCGGTGCCGAGGTTCATCAGGGCGGCACCTACCCCAACCTCTTCGACACCCACCCGCCCTTCCAGATCGACGGCAATTTCGGYGCGACCGCGGCCATGGCCGAGATGCTGGTGCAATCGCAGGACGGCGTGATCGACCTGCTGCCCGCTTTGCCTGCCGCCTGGCCCGAGGGCTCGGTCAAGGGCTTGCGCGCACGCGGCGGCTTCGAGGTCGACATCGCCTGGGCCCGCGGCCGCGTCACGAGCGCCTCCGTGCGCTCGGTGGCCGGCGCTGGCGGTGGCCGCGTTCGCGTGGGCGAACGCGTCGTCGACCTTCAACTCAAGCCCGGCCAGACGCGCAAGCTGAACGCCCAGGACTTCCTCTGACATGAACCGTCTTCTGCTGCTCGCACTCACTGCCCTGCTGCCACTGACAGCGCAGTCACTCGACCTCGACATCGGCCGCCCCGCCAAGGGCTGGTCCGTCGCCGTCACCGATTTCGAAGGCGAGGCCAAGCTCGACACCGATCGTGTGACCGTGCCCAAGCCCGCCAACCCGCGCGTGCCCGACAGCCATGTCGCGGCACGCCGCGGTGACGACGGCGCGCTGACGCTGCAGTTCAGCAACTCCTGGATCGCGCAGTTGCGCTGGCAGGACGGCGCACCGCTGAACCTCAACCCCTACCTGGCCGCCGGCACCGTCGAGTTCGACCTCAACGTCATCGACCTCGCCCATGGCGGCATGAAGTTCAAGCTCGGCTGCGGCAAGGACTGCGAGCGCAAGATCCCCTTCCTGTTCGCCGGCCGTGAGCTGATCGGCAAAGGCAGGCAACACCTGTCCTTCGCGCTGAAATGCTTCGCGCGCGAGGGCGATGACTTCTCCGCCGTCAACGTGCCCTTCACGCTGGAAGGCACTGGCAGTGGTGAAGTGCAGATCAGCAAGCTGCGCATCCACAAGACGGGCAAGGCGACGACCGCCTGCCCCGACTACCGCACGCAATCGGTGACGCCCGAACGCCTGCAGGAATCCTGGGCGGTGGACTGGTGGCTGCCGCGCCACGAAGCCAAGCTGGCCGAGATCAAGGCACACCGCGACGCCGGCCGGCGTGTGGCCCTCGTCTTCCTGGGCGACTCCATCACCCAGGGCTGGGAGAACGAAGGCAAGGCCGCCTGGGCCCAGAACTTCGCCAAGTACAACGCCGTCGCGCTGGGCTTTGGTGGCGACCGCACCGAGAACCTGCTGTGGCGCCTGCAGCATGGCGAGCTGGACGGCATGGCGCCCAAGGCCGTCGTCATGATGATCGGCACCAACAACACCGGCGACCGGCTCGAAGACCCGGCGTTCACCGTCGCCGGCATCAAGCGCAACCTCGACGAGATCCGCAAGCGCCAGCCGCAGGCCAGGGTGCTGCTGCTGGCCCTCTTCCCGCGCGGCGAAAAGCCCGACGACCTGATGCGCCGGCATAACGCCAGGATCAACGCGATGCTGCCCACGCTTGCCGACGGCCGCCAGGTCGTCTTCCTCGACATCGGGAAGCAGCTCACCAACCCGGACGGCACGCTGTCCAAGGACATCCTGCCGGACTGGCTGCATCTCAGTCCCCAAGGCTACGAAATCTGGGCCCGCAGCCTGGACACCACTTTGACTCCCATGCTGGCGCCCTGACGGCAACAGCCTTCTCATGACTTCCTCCCTGACCTACTCCAGCCCCTTCCCCGCCGACTTCCTCTTCGGCGTTGCCGCCGCGGCCCCGCAGATCGAGGGCGCCGCCTTCACCGACGGCAAGGGCGAATCCATCTGGGACCGCTTCAGCCGCGAACCCGGCAAGGTGCATGACGGCGACACCCTCGACGTCGCCTGCGACCACTACAACCGCTTCGACGAGGACTTCGCACTGATGGCCTCGCTGGGGCTGAAGTACTACCGCCTGTCCCTGGCCTGGCCGCGCATCTACCCGAATGGCGACGGCGAGCTCAATCAAGCCGGGCTGGATTTCTATCACCGCCTCTTCGCCAGCATGAAGAAGCACGGCATCACGCCCTGGGTCACCCTCTTCCACTGGGACCTGCCGCAAGCGCTGGAGGACCGCGGTGGCTGGACCTCGCGCGTGACGGTGGACGCCTTCGGCCGCTATGCCGACACCGTCGTCAAGGCCTTCGGCGGCGTCGTCAAGCACTGGATCACGATGAACGAGATCCGCTGCTTCACCGAACTGGCCTATCGCTGGGGTACCAAGGCCCCGGGCCGCCAGGAGAGCGCGGCCGTCGTCAACCAGACCTTCCATCACGCCCTGCTCTGCCACGGCCACGGCGTGCGCGCGGTGCGCGAATTCGGCGGTACCGGTGCGCAGGTCGGCTTGACCGACAACCTCGACGTCTGCATTCCCGTCACCGAGACGCCCGCCGACATCGCCGCCGCCAAGGCCTGGTTCCTGGAGAAGAACGCCCATGTGCTGGGCGCCATGCATGCCGGCCACTACCCAGCCGACTATCTCGAACGCGTCGGTCCCGATGCGCCGGATGTGCGCCCCGGTGACTTCGACCTCATCAGCCTGCCCACCGACCACCTGGGCCTGAACATCTACACCGGCACCTATGTGCGCGCCGGCAGGAACGGCGCGGCTTTCGAGGCCCTGCCCAACCCCGTCAACTACCCGCGCGCCGACAGCCCCTGGCTGCGCCTCGTGCCCCAGTCCATCTACTGGGCCACGCGCTTGGCCCACGAGTGCTATGGCCACAAGTCCCTCTACATCACCGAGAACGGCTGCGGCTACAACGACGAGCCGGTCGTGAACGGCGAGGTGCTGGACCTGCACCGCCGCGACTTCCTGCGCAACCACCTGCGCGAAGCCCACCGCGCCATTGGCGACGGCGTGCCGCTGCACGGCTACTTCCTGTGGAGCTTCATCGACAACTACGAGTGGGAAGACGGCTACCAGCGCCGCTTCGGCATCGTGCACTGCGACTACGAGACGCAGGTGCGCACGCCCAAGCTGTCCGCGCGCTACTACGCCGACGTCATCCGTGAACGCCGAATCCTCTGAAATGAAGGAGGTCCTATATTCCCTCGCGCCGCAGCGGGCTTCCGTCCGCCATGCAGCCTACCGAGGACCTTGCAGATGACATCCTTTCGCCCCCTGCGCCGCCGTCAACTCTTCGCCGCCGCCGCACTGCCGGCATTGACCACTGCTTCGCTGGCCGCCACGCCGCAGCGCGGTATCGCAGCCGCGATGACAGCGCTGACATATGACAGCCCCTTCCCCGCCGACTTCGTCTTCGGCGTCGCCGCGGCCTCCGCGCAGCTTGAGGGCGCGGCCTTCGAGGACGGCAAGGGCGAATCCGTCTGGGACCGCTTCAGCCGCATGCCCGGCAAGGTCCACAACGGCGACACACCGGACGTGGCCTGCGACCACTACCACCGCTTCGACGAGGACTTCGCCTTGATGGCCTCGCTCGGCTACAAGACCTACCGGCTGTCGATCGCCTGGCCGCGCATCTACCCGAACGGCGACGGCGCGGTCAATCAGAAGGGGCTGGACTTCTACCACCGCCTCTTCGCCAGCATGAAGAAGCACGGCATCGAGCCGTGGGTGACGCTGTTCCACTGGGACCTGCCACAGGCATTGGAAGACCGCGGCGGCTGGACCTCGCGCGTCACGGTCGATGCCTTCGCCCAATATGCCGACACCGTCGTCAAGGCCTTCGCCAAGGACGTGAAGCACTGGATCACGCTCAACGAGATCGTCTGCTTCACGCTGCTGGGCTACGGCACGGGCGGCAAGGCGCCAGGCCGCAAGGAAAGTGCCAAGGTCGTCAACCAGACCTACCACCACGCACTGCTCTGCCACGGCCACGGCGTGCGCGCGGTGCGCAAGTTCGGCGGCGCGGGCGCGGTGGTGGGGCTGACCGACAACTGCAGCGTGTCGGTGCCCGTCACGGAAACACCGGCCGACATCGCCGCCGCCAAGGCCTGGTTCGTCGACCGCAACGCCCAGGTGCTGGGCGCCATCCATGCCGGCAAGTACACGCCGAACTTTTTGGCGCGCGTCGGCGCCGACGCGCCCGACGTCCAGCCCGGCGACTTCGACCTCATCAGCCTGCCGACAGACTTCCTCGGCCTGAACATCTACTCCGGCACCTTCGTGCGCGCCGGCAGGAACGGCGCCGCCTACGAGGCCCTGCCCCACCCGGTCAACTACCCGCGCGCCGACAGCCCCTGGCTGCGCCTGGTACCGCAGTCCATCTACTGGGGCACGCGCTTCTGCCACGAGCTCTACGGCCACCACGCGCTCTACATCACCGAGAACGGCTGCGGCTACGACGACGAGCCCGTCGTCAACGGCGAGGTGCTGGACCTGCACCGCCGCGACTACCTGCGCAGCCACCTGCGCGAGGCCCACCGCGCCATCGCCGCCGGTGTGCCGCTGAAGGGCTACTTCCTGTGGTCCTTCATCGACAACTACGAGTGGGAAGACGGCTACCAGCGCCGCTTCGGCATCGTCCACTGCGACTTCAAGACGCAGGTGCGCACGCCCAAGCTGTCGGCCCGTTATTACTCCGACGTCATCAAGACCAGAAAGATCCTGTGAACGCCAGCACTCTCCATCTGGCACAGGTCGTGCCGCCCGCGGCCGACCGCCTGCCCATGCGCCAGAAGGTCGGCTTTGGCCTCGGCGCCTTCCTCGACATGTGGGGCCACTGGCTCTACCCGTCGCTGGCCTTCCAGGTCTTCAACATCTTCCTCGGCGTCGCACCCGGCCTGATCTCCACGGTGCAGATGGTCAAGATCTTCATCGACGCGGGGTCGGACGCGGTCTTCGGCTGGATCTCGGACAACACGCGCACGCGCTACGGCCGCCGGCGGCCTTTCATCCTCGTTGGCGGTGTGCTCGCCGGCATCGGCCTGCCGCTGATGTTCGCAGTGGGCCGGGGCTGGACGGACACGCAGTACTTCATCTTCATGCTGGTCAGCATGGTGATCTACGTACCCATCATGAGCTGCTTCAACATGCCCTGGGTGAGCCTGGGCTCGGAGATGACGCCGGACTATCACGAGCGCACCACCGTGATGGCCATCCGCAACGCCATCCAGAAGCTGCCGGAGCTGTCGATGTTCTTCGCGGCGCAGTTCACGACGCTGTCGATCTTCAACGGTGCCGACGGCAAGCCCGACATCCTGCGCGGCGCGCAGACCTATTGCGCCATCCTGGGCGCCATCATGGTGGCGGTGTCCATCGCCATCTTTCTGCTGGTGCGCGAGCGCTACTACGAGAAGCTGGTGTCGCGCACGCAGACGCACATTCCGTTTGCCGACACGCTGTGGCGCACGCTGCGCTGCAAGCCCTTCCGGCATGTGCTGCTGATGGCCCTGGCCTACGGAATCGGCACGGCGATGGTGGGCGCGCTGGGCTACTACGCGACGATCTACTACGTCTGCCAGGGCGATGTCGTGCAGGGGGCGAAGTGGAACACCGCCATGGGCCTGGCCGGCATGGCCTTCGGTTTCGCGGGCATTCCGTTCTTCACGTGGATCGCGCGCCAGCACGGCAAGCGCGCGGGCCTGGCCTCAGTGCTGGCACTGGCGATCTGCGCCTTCGTCGGCGACTGGTGGCTGTACGACCCCACGCGGCCGTATCTGCAACTGTTCGCCTGCGGCTTTGTCGCCTTTACCGGCGCGGGCTTCTGGACGCTGTACGGGGCCACCATCGGCGACGTGGTGGACTACGACGAGTCCCAGACCGGCCAGCGCCGCGAGGGCTCGTTCTCGGCCTGCCAGTCCTGGATCACCAAGGTCGGCATCGCGCTGGGCGTGGGCGCCTCGGGCTGGATCCTGCAGTTCACCGGCTTCGATGCCAAGCAGAGCATCCAGACGCCGGAAGCCATCTTCTGGATCCGCATCCTGCTGTCGGGCATTCCCGTCATCGGCCTGGTGCTGGCGCTGATCGCCATCCTCCGCTTTCCGCTGACAGAGGCGCGGATGCTGCAGATCCGCGGGCAGCTCGAATCGACGCGGGGCACGGTATGAGCATGTCGCGCCGCGTGGCGGTGCAAGCCGCACTCGCCGGCGCTGCAGTGAGCCCCGCGCTGGCCGCGCCGCGCTCCGCGGCCGGCATCGAAGGCCAGCGCAAGGCCGACCTGGGCAACGGCACCTATCTGAACCCCATCGTGGCGGGCGACCACGCCGACCCCACCATCCTGAAGGACGGTGCCGACTACTACATGACGTTCTCGTCCTTCCAGTCCTACCCGGGCGCCGTCATCTGGCATTCGCAGGACCTGGTGAACTGGACGCCCGTCACCGCCGCGCTGACACAGCCCATCGGCACCGTCTGGGCGATGGACCTGATCAAGCACGCGGGCCGCTTCTATCTCTACATCCCGGTGCTGAACGACGCCGGCACGGGCATCTACGTCATCCACGCCGACGACATCCGCGGGCCGTGGAGCGCGCCCATCGACCTGAAGATCCCCGGCTGCATCGACCCCGGCCATGTCGTCGGCGAAGACGGCCGGCGCTACCTCTTCGTCAACGGCGGCCGCCGCGTGCGGCTGAAGGATGACGGCCTCGCGACCGACGGTGCGCTGGAAGAGAAAGCCTGGACGCCCTGGCAATACCCCAAGGACTGGGTCGTCGAGATGTTCGCGCCCGAGGGCCCGAAGCTGTTCAAGCGAGGCGAGTGGTTCTACCTGATCTCCGCCGTTGGCGGCACCGCCGGGCCACCGACAAGCCACATGGTGACCGTCGCCCGCTCGCGCTCGGTGCACGGGCCTTGGGAGGACGCGCCAAGCAATCCCATCGTGCGCACGCGAAGCGCCAGCGAGCCCTGGTGGTCACGCGGCCATGCCAGCGTCGTCGAAGGGCCGGCGGGCGATTGGTGGATGGTCTATCACGGCTACGAGAACGGTTTTCGCACGCTGGGCCGGCAGGCCCTGCTGGAGCCCATCGAGTGGACGAAGGACGGCTGGTTCCGCGCCAAGGGCGGCACGCTGGACCGCCCGCTGCCCAAGCCGCGCGGTGGCAAGCCCAGCCAGGCCGGCTTTGCGCTGTCCGACGACTTTTCCCGCGGCAAGCTCGGCCTGCAATGGGCTTTCCACGCGCCCGGGCCGGACGAGGCCAAGCGCCTGCGCTTCGAGGACAAGGCGCTCATCATCCGCGGCAAGGGCAAGTCGCTGCCCGACTCGTCACCGCTGACCTGCGCCACGGGCGACCGCAGCTACGAGATCACGGTCGAGCTGGAGATCAGCGGAAACGACCCCAATAGCCACGGTGGCCTGGCGCTGTTCTACGAGGAACGCGGCCACGTCGGCATCGGCTTCAGCACGACGCAGATGCTGACCTATGGCTACGGCCAGGAGCACTCTTGGATGCGCGAAAACATGGCCACACGCCGTGTGCACATCCGCCTCGTCAACCGCGAGAACGTCGTCACCTGGCACTACTCGCACGACGGCGGCACCACCTGGAAACAGCATTCCTGGCAGATGGAGGTCTCCGGCCTGCATCACAACGTCTTTGGCGGCTTCGTCAGCCTGCGCCCTGCGCTGTTCAGCGCCGGGCCAGGCGAGATGCGCGCCCGCAACTTTGTCTACAGAGGACTTCCTGCATGACTTCCACCCGCCGCCGCCAACTGCTCGCCGCCGCAGCTTCCCTCCCGCTCGTTCGCACCGCCATGGCCGCCGAGCAACCCCGCCGCATCGTGCTCGACGTGGCCCAGGCCAAACAGCCGCTGGACCGCTTCTTCGACCACTGCGTCGGTGCCGACTATCCCGGCACCACCTACCGCCCGGATGCGCTCGCGCAACTGAAGACGGCCGTGGACGAACTGGGCTTTCGCTACCTGCGCTTCCACGCCATCTTCCACGACGTCTTCAAGACGGTCACGCGGGATGCCGCCGGCCAGCTGGTGTTCGATTTCACCGGCATCGACAAGCTCTACGACGCGATGCTGGCCCGCCGCATCAAGCCCTTCGTCGAGCTGGGCTTCACGCCACTGGCGCTGAAGACCTCGGACAACAAGATCTTCTACTGGGAAGGCAACACCTCCCACCCCGAAGCTACCGGCTGGGTCGCACTGATCGAGGCCTTCACCCGCCACATCCTGCAGCGCTACGGCGCAGTCGAGGTGCGCAGCTGGTACTTTGAGGTCTGGAACGAGCCCAATCTGGATGGCTTCTGGGAGAAGGCCGACAGACAAGCCTACTTCGACCTCTACACCCGCACCGCCAGGACGATGAAGGCGATCGACGCGCAACTGCGCGTTGGCGGCCCGTCGACGGCCGGTGCGGCCTGGGTGCCGGAGTTCCTGGCGCATGCCAAGGCGACGAACACGCCGGTGGACTTCATCACGACCCACACTTACGGCGTGGACGAGGGCTTCCTCGACGAGTTCGGCAAGGAAGACCGCAAGCTGTCCAGGTCGCCCGACGCCATCGTGGGCGACGTGCGCCGCGTGCGCAAGGAGATCGAGGCCTCGCACCTGCCCGGCCTGCCGCTGTTCTTCACCGAGTGGAGCACCAGCTACAACCCGCGCGACCTGGTCCACGACTCCTACATGAGCGCACCCTACGTGCTCACCAAGTTGAAAGCTTCGCAAGGCCTGGCCCAGCACATGAGCTACTGGGTCTACAGCGACCTCTTCGAAGAGCCCGGCCCGCCGGACGCCCCTTTCCACGGCGGCTTCGGCCTGATGACGCGCGAAGGCATCCGCAAGCCTGCGTGGTTTGCGTACAAGTACCTCGCCGCGCTGAAGGGCAAGGAGGTGCCGACAAGCGATGCTTCTGCTTGGGCAAGCGTTGACGGCGACCTTTTGCAGGCCATCGTCTGGGACTGGCGCCAGCCCGACCAGACCGCCAGCAACCGCAGCTTCTTCGGCAAGCCGCAGCCGGCCAGGGAGGCGGGCACCGCCACCGTCGAGTTGCGTCATTTGCAGCCCGGCCGCTACACACTGACGCAGCGCCGCACCGGCTACGAGATCAACGACGCGCACACCGCCTACCTGAAGATGGGCTCGCCCAAGAACCTTGATGCGAAGCAACTGGCCCAGCTGCAGGCGCTGACGACCGACAAGCCCGAAGTGCAGCGTGAGCTGGTGGTCGGCGCAACCGGCGCGGCCAGCGTGAACCTGAAACTGCGCAGTCACGACGTCGTGCTGCTCAGCCTGCAGAAGGTGGGCGCTTGAAGCGGCGTCACGCAGTCATCGCGCTGCTGCCCCTGGCCGGCTGCGGCGGCGGCGGCGCGGAAGCCGCGGCGACGCTGGCTCCGACACCTGCCCCCGCACCGGCTCCGGCTCCGGCTCCGGCTCCGGCTCCGGCCCCAGCTCCCGCACCCAGCGGCATGCGCGACCTGACCAGTCTGCAGCTCTCCAAGCTGATGGGCTCGGGCTGGAACCTTGGCAACTCGCTGGAAGCCATTGGCGGCGAGACCGCCTGGGGCAACCCGGCGACGACGCAGGCCTTCATGACCGCGGTCAAGGCCGCCGGCTTCAAGACCGTGCGCATCCCCGTGTCCTGGAAGCAGTACGCCGACGCCAGCGACGTCATCAGCGCGACCTGGATGGCGCGCGTGACCCAGGTGGTCGACTACGCGATGACGGCCGGCCTGTTCGCCCTCATCAACATCCACTGGGACGGCGGCTGGATGCAGCCCACCTTTGCGCGTCAGGCCGAGGCCAATGCGCGCATCACCAAGTTCTGGACCCAGATCGCCAACAACTTCAAGGGCTACGACGACACGCTGCTGTTCGCCGGCACCAACGAGGTCATGGTGGACGGCGACTACGGCACACCCAAGGCCGAGTACGTCACGGTGCAGAACGGCTTCAACCAGCAGTTCGTCAATGCCGTGCGCGCCACCGGCGGCAACAACGCCCTGCGCCACCTCGTCGTGCAGGGCTTCAACACCAATATCGACCACACGGTGAACTTCGCCGTCATGCCCACCGACACCACCGGCAACCGGCTGATGATGGAAGTGCATTACTACGACCCCTACAACTTCACGCTCAACGACAAGAGCACGATCTGGCAATGGGGCGCCGGCGCGACCGACCCCAAGGCGACCGAAACCTGGGCCAACGAGGCCTACGCGGACGCCCAGTTCCAGAAGATGAAGCTCGCCTACGTGGACAAGGGCATCCCGGTCATCCTGGGCGAGTTCGGCGCCATCCGCCGCACCGAGTACCCCGGTGCCGAGGCCTACCGCCTCGCCTGGGACAGGGCAATCGCCCGCTCCGCCTGGGCGCATGGCGTCGTGCCCGTCTACTGGGACGCCGGCGCGGCCACCGAGAACCACAGCATGGGCCTGTTCAACCGCACGAGCGGCGCGCAGGTCTACCCGGAGATCATCAGCGCCCTCGTCGATGCCGCCAAATGACTCGCGCGCTGGCGTAACGACTGCATACCGCTGATTTGCAGGCATCGGCGGAGCTCAAAGCAGTTCGACTATCCTGTTAGGGAGCGCCTCGCAGCCCGGCGCGCAGGGAGCCGATTTGCAAGCCAGCAGCCCGCCCCGGGAGAACGCTGCCCCTTCCGAGGYCGTGCCATCACGGGACGGCCCGGCCTTCTTGCTGGACCAGCCGGCCGGCCCGCGCGAGCGCCGCCATGCGCTGATCGTCGCCGGCCTGTCGGTCGCCGTGTTCGCGGCCCTGGTGCCCTTCGCCAAGCTGAAGCTGGCACCGGTGCCGGCCTTCATCCCCATCTACGAGTCGGCCCTGGTGCTGACCGACCTCATCACCGCGGTGCTGCTGTTCGGCCAGTACCGCATCCTGCGTTCCCAGGCCCTGATGGTGCTGGGCTGCGGCTATCTGTTCACCGCCGCGATGGCGACGGCGCATGCGCTGAGCTTCCCGGGCCTGTTCAGCCCCAGCGGCCTGCTCGGCGCCACGACGCAGACGACGGTCTGGCTCTACATGCTGTGGCACGGCGGCTTCCCGTTCTTCGTGCTCGGCTATGTCGTGTTGAAGAATCGGCCGCACATCGCCATGCCGACCCTGACCTGGCCGGCGCTCACGCTGCTGGCCGGCGCCGGCTGCATCGCGCTGACGACGCTGGGCCACGCCTGGCTGCCCGACCTGCTCGTGGGCGGGCGCTACTCGCTCTCCTTCCAGATCGCCGTCGGCAGCGTCTGGGCTTTCAGCCTCGTCGCCCTGCTGGCCCTGTGGCGCCAGCGGCCGCGCACCGTGCTGGACCTGTGGCTGATGGTGGTCTGCCTGACCTGGCTGTTCGACATCGCGCTGTCGGCCATGCTGAACGCGGCGCGCTTCGACCTGGGCTTCTATGCCGGCCGCATCTTTGGCCTCTTGGCCTGCTCGGTCGTGCTGCTGGAACTGCTGCTGGAGAACAGCACGCTGTATGCGCGCCTGTTCAAGGCCTACGAAGCCGGCCACCAGCAGGGCGAGGCCCTGGCCATCGCACGCGACGAGGCCGAGGCCGCCAACGCCGCCAAGAGCCTGTTCCTGGCCAGCATGAGCCACGAGATCCGCACGCCGATGAACGCCATCATCGGCCTGACCAACCTGGTGCTGGAGACCCGGCTGGACGCGCGCCAGCGCGACTATCTCGGCAAGGTCCAGACCTCGTCCAAGGCCCTGCTGACCCTGCTCAACGACATCCTCGACTACTCCAAGATCGAGGCCGACAAGATCACGCTGGAGGCCGAGGAGTTCAGCCCCGAGGAGCTGATCGAGAACGTCGGCCACCTGTTCTCGGCGCGGCTGGAGGAGGCCGGGCTGGACCTGCTGTTCGAGTTCGACGAACTCCTGCCCCATCGCCTGGTGGGCGACAGCCTGAGGCTGACGCAGGTGCTGAACAACCTCGTCGGCAACGCCATCAAGTTCACGCCGCGCGGTGAGATCGTCGTGCGGGCCGACCTGATAGGCGAGCACGACGGCCGCATGCGGCTGCGCATCAGCGTGCGCGACACCGGCATCGGCATGACGCCCGAACAGGTCGGGCGCCTCTTCCAGGTCTTCGGCCAGACCGACGCGTCCATCGCACGGCGCTACGGCGGCACCGGCCTGGGCCTGGCCATCTGCAAGCGGCTGGTGGAGCTGATGGACGGCAGCTTCGAGGTCAGCAGCCTGCCGGACCAGGGCAGCACCTTCGCCTTCACCTGCGACTTCGGCAAAGCCGGTCCGGGCACCGGGCGCATCGACCTGCACCGCATCCGCGGCATGCGCACCCTCGTCATCGACGCCCAGCCCACCGAACGCCTCATCCTGCAGCAGATGCTGCAGAGCTGGCGCTTCCAGGTCGCGGTGGCCTCCTTCGGCGACGAGGCCCTGCACCGCCTGCGCCAGGCCGACCCCCAGCATCCCTATGAGCTGCTGCTGCTGGACTGGAAGACGGCGGGCGCGGACTTCGTCGACATGGCCCGCCGTATCGCGATCGAACGCGGGGCACCGCCACCGGCCGTCATCGCCTTGGGCAGCCTGCACGCGAGCGAGCGCGTCGCCGAGGAACTGCAGGGCCGGGCCGACACCCAGGTCCTCGTCAAACCCGTCACGCCGTCGCGGCTGTTCGACGCCCTCATGCAGTTGCAGCGCCAGGAGCAGGCGCCTGCCGCGGCCCCGGCAGGCGGCAGCCTGGCCGACATGGCCGAAACCCTGCACCCGCTGCACGGCGCGCGCGTGCTGCTGGTCGAGGACAACCCGGTCAACCAGCAGGTGGCCTGCGCCTTCCTGGAGCTGGTGAAGCTGGAAGTCGAGGTGGCCGAGAACGGGCTGGAAGCCATCGAGCGGCTCAAGCGCGAGCGCTTCGACGCCGTGCTGATGGACATGCAGATGCCCGAGATGGACGGCGTGACGGCGACGCGGCTGATCCGCGCCATGCCCCAGCACGCCCGCCTGCCCATCATCGCGATGACGGCCGGCGCGATGGAGCATGACGTGCAGGACTGTCTGGCCGCCGGCATGAACGCCCACGTCAGCAAGCCCATCGACCCGCGCCAGCTGGTGCGCACGCTGCTGGCATGGGTGACACCGCCCGCCCGCGCACAACGGGGTTAGGTGGGCTCCGGCTGGCGCTCGAAGTCCATGTCCCAGTTGACCTCCCAGGTCTGGCCACCATCGGCCGAGAAGGCCTGTTGCCAGTGCGGGCTGCCGGTGGTGGTGTTCGTCCAGCGGTAGCGCACGCGGATAGGCTGGCCACGCAACTCGTCGTCGCAGTAGAAATCGCCGACGCCGTCGTCAAAGCCACCGACGACGGGAGGTTCCAGACTGTGCGGGTTGCGGCCGTCCACCCACCAGATGGCCCATTGCTTCTTCGCCGGGTCGAAGGTGCGCATGGTCAGAGCGCGGTAAGTGCCGTCAGGCAGCTCCAGCACGTTGTCGTCGATGTTGCCGCGGCCATCGAGCACGGGCCACGTGCGGCAGCTGCCCTCGAAGCTCTCCCATTCGTCGCAGCCGAGCAGGCGTTCCTTGAGGCGGCGATGGCTGACCTTCCAGTGGCCGATGAAGAAGTCGAAATCCTGCGGTGTCGAAGTCGTGTTCATGGTGTTCAGAGGTGAAGAGCGGAACGGGCCGTGGGGGCGAGGCGCAGGGTCTGGGTCGGCCCGGCCAGCCAGGGTTGAAGCGACGTGGCGAAGTCACGCGACAGGGCCGCCCTGGCGTCATCGAACAGGGCCAGAGAGACCAGCACGTGTTCGCCTACGCGCACCGGCAGGCGCGGGAAGTTGTTGGGCGTGGCCTCGGTGACATACCAGGCCAGCTGCCGGGCACCGGCCGCGCGCAGCGCATCGCTGAGCGCGCCACGGGCAAGGCCCAGCAACTCGGCGCCAGCCGGCGCTTTCAGGTGGAAGACCGTCGCCAGCAAAAGGCCGGGCGGCAGCGCCGTCGCACCGCGTTCCGCACGGGGCCGGTCCGGCTCAGGCAGCGCGGCGCCGCCCCAAGCCGGACGCAGCAGCAACACGTTGTCGGAATCGATCATGGTCGCGTTGGCCGTGTTGCGGTGCTGGGCCCAGGCCGGACCGCCATAGAAGGCTGGCAGGCTGGCGCCTCGCGCGGCCATGTCGGCAAAGCCGCGCAGCCAGACAAAGCGGTCAGGTCCGTCGAGATCGCGGAACTGGCCGATCACGCGGATGCCCACGGCTTCCTGCGGCTCGACGAATTCACGCTCGAAGAGCTCGATCAGCGTGTCGCGTTGGCCCGGGTGCAGGGTGTACTGGCGCAGTTCGACGACCTGACAGTCCGGCGCGGCGGGCGGTGTGGTTTCGAGAGGGAGAGGCATGGCTCAGAGTCCACGGAGTTCAAGGTCCGTGCAGTCTGCGCCGCAATACATGTCAGTTCATGGCATGTATTTGAACGGCCCGCAAATCATTCTTCCGCGGGGATGGGCAGCACCAGGCCACGCTTGAGCACGCCCATCGCGACCTGGGTCGTGAAGCGGCGCACATTCGGGTTGTCGGCCAGCAGCCTCGCCATCAGCGCCTCGTAGGCGGTCGCGTCGGTCGCCGTGACGACGAGGACGAAATCGGCCTCGCCGGTCACGTAGAAGGCCTGCTGCACGGCGGGCTCGCCATCCAGCCAGGCGCGCAGCCCGGCCATCAGCTCGGGCCGCTCGCTCTCGACCTGCAGGCCGGCGATGAAGGTCGTCGGCCGTCCGACCTGCGCCGCGTCCAGCACGGCGATCTGCCTGACGATGACGCCCTGCTCGCGCAGGCGCTTCAGCCGGCGCTGGATGGCCGAGGCCGACAGGCTGACGTGTTCGGCCAGTTGCTCGGCGGTCAGCGCGGCGTCCTGCTGCACCAGGGTCAGCAACTGGCGGTCAAAGCGGTCCAGCTCGGTCATCGTCGGAAATTGCGGCCAAACGGCAAGGGGGCGCCGCATCTTGCCGGATTTCGTCGCGCGCCTCTTCCTAGCATGGGCGGCTTCCCAACAGGAGTTCTTCCCGATGATCGACCATGTGTCCCTGGGCACCCGCCGCTATGCCGATTCAGTGGCCTTCTACAGCCGCGTGCTCGCACCGCTGGGCATGGGCCTGCTGCGTGACACCGGCAGCGAAGCCGCCTTCGGCACGCCGGAGCGCTGGTGCTTCTTCCTCTATCCGGTGCCGGAAGACGAGGCCGTCACGGCGCGTGGCGCCCATATCGCGCTGGGTGCGCCGGGCCGTGGTGCCGTGGCCGCGACCCATGAGGCGGCACTGGCCGCCGAGGCGCGCGACATCTTCACGCCGCGCGCGCGGCCCGACATCAGCGAGACCTATTTCGGCGCGATGTTCCATGATCTCGATGGCCACCGCATCGAGGTGCTGACGAACGCGACCTAGGTCTCGAACTGCGCGCGCAGCCACCGCTCGAAATGCGAGACCGGCGCGTCGGCCGGCGCCAGCAGCCAGTAGCTGTCGGGGCCTTCGACGACGGTGCCGAAAGGCGCCAGCAGTTCACCGCGTTCGCACAGCTCGCCGAACAGCAGCGGTGACAGCAGGGCCACCCCCAGGCCCTGCACGGCGGCACGCGCCTCCAGCTCGTAATTCGGGAAACGCGTCGCGACAAAGCTCGGCTTGGCGCTCGGCCGGCCCGCCGCCTGCAGCCAGGCCGGCCAGCGCGGATCAGGGATCCAGGGCAGCGCAAGCAGCGTGTCGACGCTGCAGCCCGCCCCATCCGCCAGCAGGCGCGGGCTGAGCATGGGCGTGCCCTGCTCGGCCAACAGCCGCGTCGCCCGATAGCCGGGCCAGGGGCCGCTGCCGCTGCGGATGGCGACGTCGAAGCTGCCCGCCGGCGACAGGCCCTGGCCGGCATCCAGCGCAATCGCGTCCGCGCCGGGCAGGGCCTGGTAGGCGGCCAGCCGCTGCACCAGCCAGCAGGCGGCAAAGGTGGGCGCGCAGGTCAGCCGCAATGGCGGCCGGGCACGCCGGCAGTCGTCGACGGCCGTGCGCATCAGCGCGAGCGCCTGCTCGACGCCCGCCGCCAGTGCCACGGCGCGCTCCGTCACGATGAGCCTGGGGCCATGGCGGCCGAACAGCTTGACGCCCAGCTGATCCTCCAGCGAGCGCATGCGCTGGCTGACCGCCGTCGGCGTGATCGCGAGTTCGTCGGCGGCGCGCGAGAAATTGCCGTGCCGCACGCAGGCCGCGAGCACGCGCAAGGACTCCAGCGGCAAGGTAGACGAAGTCATCTGAAGCGCAGCTTCAAGTGAGGTTCAGCATTCATCGTTTTGAGCGACGCGGGGGGCTTCCTAGAGTCGGCGCTGTTCACTCCAAGGACCAGCTCCCATGACCCCATCATCCGTCCGAAACACGGCCCTTGCCCTGCTCGCCTGGGCGGCCGCCCTGCCCTCGCTCGCGGCCGATGCCGCCGCGCCGCCCGGCTACACGACGGCCCGCCAGGGCGACGCCCACGACTTCGACTTCCTCGCCGGGGCCTGGTCCACCGTGCAGCGCCGGCTCAAGGCGCGCAACGTCGGCAGCCAGGACTGGGAGGCCTTCCCGGCCAGACTGTGCATGACGCATTACCTGGACGGCATCGCCAACGTCGATGAGCTCTACATGCCGACGCTGGGCCGCCGCGGCCTGACGCTGCGCAGCTTCGATACGCAAAAGCGCCAATGGTCCATCTTCTRGGTCGCCACGCCTTCGGGCAAGTTCGATCCCAACCCCGTCGTCGGCGGCTTTGCCGGCGGCAAGCGCGGCGAGTTCTATACCGAGGACCTGGACGGCGACAAGGCCATCAAGGTGCGCTACACCTGGGAGAACCTGGACCCCGACCACGCCCGCTGGTCCCAGGCCTTTTCCTATGACAACCGGACCTGGGAGACGAACTGGACGGCCGACTTCACGCGGGCCGATCCGGCCCAGGTCTGCGACCAGGGCCGCCCGCGGCGGTCCTGACATCCGGCACCTATCCCTCTTTCGGGGGAGATGGGGTGGGTGCCCCCCCCACGCCATCCCCTCGGCTCCCCCCTCGGAGCGATATTCCCGGCGGCGGCCGGCGCCGAAACTGCTTCCATCAACAGGAGACAGCCATGACCGCCAGCCGCACCGCCGAACTGATCAGCCGCCTGCCGGGCTGGTTCGTGGAACACGCCCGCGTCACCGAGGAGAAGGCCCGGCGCCGCCGCGAAGTGCAGGCCAAGCGCTACGAGATCCTTTGCGGCGAGGAGGTCAAGGGCGGTTGGAGCCACACCATCGTCGAGTTCGCCAAGCGGCCTGCCGTTCCGCGCCCGGCCTCGGCGCCTGCGCCGACGCCCCTGCCCGCCGCCGAGCCGGCCCAGCGGGAACGCCGGGCCCAGCCCAGCGGTACGGAATGGCGGGAATTCCTGACGCCGGAAGAGCTCCGCGACCTGACCGGCCGGCGCTCGCTCAGCAGCCAGCTGGACGCCCTCAAGGCGGACCGCATCCCGCACAAGCTGCTGCGCAGCCGGCTGCTCGTCAGCCGCTTCCATGTGCGCGAATGGCTGGCAGACCGCCTGCACGCCAAGGTGGGTGGCGGTGCCCAGTTGGCCATCATCGGCTGATGCTGCTTGAACCATTCGACGATGCACGACACATGAGGCTCGAAGCCCCCGGAATGGACAGGTTCAGCTCCCCGGCCCTCACGTCGTGCGCTAGTCCGTCGGCTTGACCCAGTGAGGGCTCTCCCAGGCTGGCACGCCCCATGAAACGGCCAGGGAATTCCTGCATTCGTGCGCCAGATTGAGCGCCAACAACTGGACCGTCCTGGCGTCTGCCTTGGCCTTCAGGGCTTCACCGAACCTGACCATGGCGCCCTCGACGCGGGCATCTTCAACCAGGGCCAGCTCCCCCCAGTACAGCGACCAGTAGCGGTCCAGGGCTTCGGCCTTCTTCTTCTCGTCCGCCGTGGTGGCAATGGTCGAGGCCAGGCGCGACGCCTCCTTGTACATGGCGAGCTGGTGCTCCAGAAAGGGTTTGCTGGCCTCGATACGCCGCGTCTCTGCCTGCGCCTTCTGGCCCACTGAAAACTGATAGACGCCCCAGGCGAATGTGCTCACGGCAATGGCCAGCGAGATCACCTTGACCGTCGTTTCGATGTTCAGCATGGGCTGTTCCTGGAGTCGCGTCGGCGAGGCTGCGGACCGGGACGATTCTGGATGCCTGCCGCGCTCCGCCAATCCGCAAACCTGCGGATGCCTGCAGGCGTCGCCGAAACGCGCGAAAAGGCCCAGAAACGACAAAGCCCGCACTTGGCGGGCTTTGCTGAGTCCTTCACAGGACTCCTTATTTCTTGGTTGCGGGGGCAGGATTTGAACCTACGACCTTTGGGTTATGAGCCCAACGAGCTACCAGACTGCTCCACCCCGCGACTGAAGCTAGCAGTATATACGAGTTTTGGGCTTGCCGGCAAAGGTCGGGCGGACTTTGTTCTGGGTGGCGAGGCCGGGCGCGCCAGGTCGGCGATGAGATGAGGCGCGCTCAGAAGGGCAATTGGGCGCCGCGGGCCTGCAGCCGGGTGCGCAGGTGCGAGCGGGCGCGCGACACGCGGCTGCGCACGGTGCCGATGGGCACGGACAGCAGGGCGGCGGCGTCCTCGTAGCTCATGTCGTCCATGGCGACGAGCAGCAGCACCTCGCGCATCTCGGGCATGAGGCCGTCCAGTTCCGTCTGCAGCAACCCCATCAACTGGTTCAGATGGCATTGCTGCTCGGGGTTGGCGTGCAGGCAGGGGGTGGCCTCCAGCGCCGTCTCGTCCTCGAAGCGATAGAGCCGCGACGGCGCCCGCGACAGGTGGTTGCGCACCAGGTTCATCGCGATGCCGTAGAGCCAGGTCGACAACTGCGACTCGCCACGGAAATGCTCGAAGGTGCGTGCCGCCTCGACGAAGGCCTGCTGGGCCAGCTCCTCCGCCTCGGTGCTGTCGCCGATATGGCGCAGCACGAAGCGGTAGAGACGGTCGCGGTGTTCGCCGAACAGCTCCGAGAAGATGACGTTGGGGTCGACTGCTGCGGCGTGGCGGATCGGTTGGCACTGGGGCTGCATGGCGGGCTCCGAGCGGGTTGAGCGACCGAAGTGGCCGCCTTGTTGGATCAGACGCCGCCACGCCGAAGCTCGCGACAAGCCAAACCCGCCCTACCCCACATTTACGGGCATGGGTTTACCCCTGAGCCCGTGAACTACATCACGAACTCAATGCGAACCCTGGCTGAGCAGGGTCCGCAGCCGCGCGGCGAGCGCGTCGGCATCCGCCGGCGGCAGCCGGAAGTCCGGGGCCAGGGCCTCGTCCAGCGCCTGGCGCCGTTCGATGCCAAGCGAGGCTGGATCCAGGCCCAGGCCTTCGGCGACACGCCGGAAGCGCCAGCCCAGCATGACGGCCGAGAACTCGATCTGCGCCAGATGGCACTGGGCCATCAGCAGGCTCTGCGCCGACTCGGCACAGGCCACCGCGTGCCGCACGGTGCGCGACTGCAGCAGGCGACGCGAGCGCTGGTTGAGCCGCCATTCCCGCTCGGCGATGGCGCTGGCCGCCTCGCCGAAATGCTCGCGCAGCGCCGCGACGAAGAGGCGCCCGATCTCTTCCGAGACCGCGCCCGCCGGCGTCGGGCCGCCATGCACTTCCAGCTGCCCTTCCACCTGATTGGCCCACAGCAGAGGACCGACGGACGCGGCGCTCGTGAAGGCGTCCAGCCGGGGCGCTTGGGGCGTCGCCTGCAAAGGGGCGACCGGGGCTTGGGTGGGGTTCAGAACGCGGTCCAGAGTCGGCGGTGAATGCCGGCCCTCGACTGCCGGCACTCCATAGGTAACCGCGACAGCAGCGAGGTTCCGCGAGCGCCGGCTATTTGACGGCTTCGACGCTGAAGACCGCGGCGCCGTAGTCGGCTGCGCAATGGGCATGGCCGCAGTCCGGCTGGCCCAGCAGCCAGCTTGGCGAGCCCGCGGCCGCGCCGCCGGCCGGCCCCTGGGCCGGCAGCGTCAGGAAGCCATAGCTCGGGTCCTTCTCGGTCGACCAGGGGCGGAAGGTGCGCGGCTCGGCGGCCACGAGGACGAAGAAGTGCTCCAGCCCCGGCGGGTCGCTGGCCTTGAGCGGCCAGTTGGCACCGGGCAGGCGCATCGTCTCGCCCACACCGATATGGTTGTTCTTGGCCTTGTCGTTGGGATAGAGCTGGACCAGGCCGCCGTCGGGGTCGCTCAGCAGCACATAGACATAGCCTTCGCGAGTCGAGCTGATGCTGAAGCGCAGCTCGTCGCGGTCGATGCGCAACTTCGGCCGCTCGGCCTCGGCGTGCACGTCGAAGCCCTCGCTGTGCCGCGCCACCAGCGAGCGGAACTGGCTGGGCAGATCGCGCGCCACAGGCTCCGCCGGCACGGGCGCCGGCGCCGGGGCGGGCGCTGCCACGGGCGCTGCGGCAACGGGCTCGGCC
>NZ_JBFUFR010000063.1:0-27630 GCF_056403315.1 Roseateles sp. P2_H4
ATGCAGGCTTCCGACATCGACCTGTGGGAAATCAACGAGGCCTTCGCCGCCGTGCCAATGAAGACGGCGCGCGACCTCGGCCTGGACCTCGATCGCGTCAACGTGAACGGCGGCGCGATTGCGCTGGGCCACCCGCTGGGTGCCACCGGCGCGATGCTGCTGGGCACGCTGCTCGACGAGCTGGAACGGCGCAACCTCCAGACCGGCGCCGTGACGCTGTGCGTCGGCGGCGGCATGGGCATCGCGACGGTCATTGAGCGGGTCTAGAGCCTGATCCAGCCACCGGCACGCAGATGCCAGCGGCCGCCACGGTTGTCCCAGCGGTGGGGCTCGTAGCGATAGCCGGCGCGGGGACGCTCGTAATAGCCGGGCACCCAGTTGTGACGGCCACCGTTCCAGCCCCAGTAACCGCCGATCCAGACCGCGCCCGGATAGGGCATGACGGGCACGACTTCGGCATAGGGTGCCGGCGGTGGTGCGTCAACGACGATGGTCGAGCCGCCGTCGTAATAGCCGGCCCGGTGGGCAGGCACGACCACGCAGGCCGAGAGCAGCGCGGACGAGGCCAGAGCGAATGCCAGTGTCAGTCTTTTCATGACGATCTCCAGGCCGCCTCGTGAGGCGGCCCACGTCGGTTACCGGCCGGGCTGGATGTAGACGCTGCCGCGGTAGTAGCCGCCGTCGCGTTGATGGCCGCCGTCGCGGTAGTAGCCGTCCCCCCGGTGGTAGCCGCCGCCGTGGCGGTGCGGCACGATGATGCAGCCCGACAGCAGGGCGGTAGAAATCAGCGCAATGGCCAGGGCCAGTCGTTTCATGGGGTACTCCAAGCCGCAAAAACGCGGCCGTGCCCCTCTAACCGCCGCGGCGGCCCGGCGGATGACGGCGTCACACAGAGTTACTCCGTGGCGGACTGTGTCCGGGGCTTCAGGTAGCGGTCCATCCAGGCGATGAAGCGTGTCTCCCAGTCGCGCTGGTAGCTCGGCAGCGACAGGCCGTGGAACTGGCCCGGGTAGATGACGAGACGCGTCGGCACGCCCAGCATCTTGAGGGCCTGATACATCTGCTCGCTGCCGGCGATGGGCACGTTGAAATCCTTCTCGCCGCCGAGGAACAGCGTCGGCGTCTTGATGCGGTCGGCCTTGAAGAAGGGGTAGGACACCTTCAGCCAACGCTCGCGCTGCAGCCACGGCAGGCCCATCTCGCGCTCGTACTGCACGGCGTACTGGTCCGTGCCGAACATGCTGAGCTGGTTGCCGCTGCCGGCACCGCTGACGGCGGCCTTGAAGCGCGTGTCGCTGGCGATCAGGTAGTCGGTCAGCAGGCCGCCATAGCTCCAGCCGCCGACGCCCAGCCGGGCCGGGTCGGCAATGCCCTGCTTCACGGCCCAGTCCACCGCGGCATGCAGGTCCTGCACCTCCAGCCGGCCCCAGTCGGCATGGATGGCACGCTGGAAGGCCTGGCCACGCCCGCTGCTGCCGCGGTAGTTGACGAGCAGCACCGCGTAGCCGGCGGCCACCAGGCGCTCACGCAGTGCGCTGCGGGTCGACAGCTCCTGGGCGTCCTGGCCATTCGGGCCGCCGTGGATCAGCAGCACCGTCGGCAGCGGCAGCTTCGCGCCAGCGGGCAGCGCCAGCAGGCCGTGAACCTCGGCGCCGTCGGCGCTCTTCGCGCTGAACTCACGCACCGTCGACAGTACGAGGCCGGCACGCCAGGCCTCATGGTGAGTGGTCAGCGCGCGCGGCGGCTGCGGACCCGCCTCCAGCATTTGCAGTTCGGCCGGCTGGCTCCAGCCGGCGGCAAGAAAAGCGATGCGCCCATCGCTCGCGATGCTGGCCGCGCTCGCCGTGCCGGAGCCGGTCATGCGCCGCACCTGGCCATCGGCGACGGCGATGCGCGCCAGGTGGCTGTGCCGGTCGTCGTCGATGACACCCACCACCGCCGATCCGTCCTTCACCCAGGCCAGTTGCGCCTGCCAGCCACGATCCAGCCCCGCGCCCAGCACCTGCAGCGAGCCGCTGTCGACGTCGTAGAGGCCGACGCGCCATTGCTGATAGGCGCTCCACTTCACGTCGTCACCCGTCGGCAGCGCAATGAAGCGCCCATCGGGCCTCCAGGCCGGACGCGCGTCGGTGTCCGTCGTCAGCGTCGCCAGCGCCCGCGCCGTGGCGCCGGCTTCGGCGGCCATGACGAAGAGGCCGGTCGCCTCGGTGCGGTCGCCCTCGCTCGAGCGCTTGCTGAGGAAGGCGAGCTGGCGGCCATCCGGGCTCCAGGCCGGGGCGGCCTCGTCGAAGGCGCCGCTCGTCAGCACCTCGATCCTGCGGCTGGCCAGGTCCAGCAATTGCAGATGCTTGCGGCGACCCTCGAGATAGCCCTCGCGGTCCTGCTTGAAGTGAAAGGCGTCGATGACGATGGGCAGCGGCGTCTTGCGCTGCCAGCCGGCCAGCTTCTCCGGATCGGGTGCCTCGTCCTGCACGACGACGACGGCGCGATTGCCGTCCGGCGCGAGGGCGTAGTCGTCGACGCCGCCCTTGATGTCGCTCAGCTTCTCCGCCTCGCCGCCCGCCAGCGACAGCCGCCACAGCTGCGCGCCATTCTTCTTTTCGTCGTCGCTGCCACGCGTGGCCAGGAAGGCGATGGCCGCGCCGTCCGCGCCCAGCCAATGCGGCTTGCCGCCGATGTCGCCGCCAAAGGTCAGGCGCCGCGGCACACCGCCCGCCGCCGTCGGCGCGAGCCAGAGGTCGGTCTGGTATTTGTCCTTGGCCAGGTCGGCCACGCGCAGGCCATAGACCACCCAACGGCCATCGGGCGAGATCTCGGGTTCGACGAGGCGCTGCAGGCCGTTCGCGGCGGCCACGTCGAAGGGGCGTGCGGCCGGCTGGGCCAGCGCGGCAGCGCCCAGCAGCGTGGACAGGATCAGGGTTGTCAGCAGGTGTCGCATGTCATGGGGTTGGAAGGTCAGGCGCGCGGTATTCTGCGGCGCTTCGCACGAATCGACTTTTGCCATGAAACGAATGCTGCTGCCCCTGATTTCCCTGGCCCTGGCCGCCTGTGCCGCCGCCCCTGCCCAGAAGGACGTGACCGTGGCCGCGGTCGACAACGACACCGTCTGCGAGCGCGAGACCAAGACCGGCACCAACTTCTCGAAGCTGCGCTGCCGCACCGCCGAGCAGCGCAAGGCCGATCAGGAAGCGGTCACCCAGCAGGGCGAAGCACGCCGCAACATCACGGGCATCATGACGGGCAAGTAAGGCCGCTCAGCCCGCTTCCCGCCGCACCGCGGCGAGGCAGGCCATGCCGGCCGCCATCACGCCGGCCGTCAACCAGAGCGCCGCATTGAAGCTGCCACTGGCTTGCACCATATGCCCCGTCAGCGCAGGCGCGCTGATCTGGGCTGCGCCATAGCTCAGCGTCAGCCTCGCCATCGCCTTGCCCGGATTGGCCGGTGAACGCCGGCCGACCAGGGCCAGCGTCAGGCTGACGATGCCGATGAAGGTCGCGCCATAGAGCAGCGCGCCGGCCAGCGCCGCCACCAAGCCACCGGCCAGCATCGGCAGCAGCACGCCGACGATCTGCACGCCGAAAGCGATCAGCAGCGCGCCGACGTCGCCCGTGCGGCGCGCGATGCGGTCCCAGACGAAGACGGCTGGCGTCGCTGCCAGGCCCACCAGCAGCCAGGCCCAGGGGCCCTGCCCCGCCAGCAGCGGCTGCTTCTCGACGATGGCGACCGTGAAGGTCGCGTTGATGACGAAACCCCAGCCGGCGCAGAAATAGGCCGCCACCATCAGCGCCATCCAGCGCCGGCTCGGCGCGTCACCGGTGGTGGCTTTCACGGCCGGCGGCGGCACCGGCGGGCGCCAGGCCCAGGCCGGCAGCAGGAAGGCCAGGCCAAGCAGGGCGAAGCCCTGCCATTGCGCGGCCCAGCCCAGGTCCAGCGCCGTCATGCCCATGGCGCCCAGGGCCGACACGACGATGCCCAGCCCCAGGCCGATGAAATAGATGCCCAGTTCGGGCCGGCGGCCCGAGCGCATCAGCCAGCCCTGCACCAGCCCCGAACCCAGCAGCATGCCGGCCGCGCCGCACAGGCCGCCGACATAGCGCGACAGGGCCCAGACGCCGAAGCTGCTGCTCCACGCCATCAGCGCCGTGATCAGCAGCGCCAGCGGCAGCGCCCAGACATACAGGCGCTGGCGCCAGGCCGGGCTTTCGATCCAGGCCGCCAGCAGTGCGCCGCTCATATAGCCTGCGTAGTTGATGGACGCCAGCAGCCCGCCGTCGGCCACGCCCAGGCCCGCCTGGGCCTGCATCTGCGGCAGCAGTGGCGTGTAGGCGAAACGCGCCAGGCCGATGGTCAGCACCAGCGCGCTGATGCCGCCGAAGAGAACCTGCCAGGCGCGCAGCGGCCCTTGCGTCATGGCCGGCGCTGCCGGGGCTGCAGGCTGCCACCGTAGAAGACGTTGAAGGGGACTCTTCTGAGACGGGGCGGCATGGCGACTCCGTGGCCTTGAACCCGGGCCATGTTATGTCCCGCCTTCTCCCCGGGTTCCGGTGGCCGGGGTTTTTGCGGGGGCTTGCAATGCGCGCCGCCGGGCCCAGTTGCCGAGCATGCCGCTGTTCATCTGCTTCTGCCTCGTCCTGCTCGCCGCCGCCGGCATCGCGCTGTGGCCGCTGTGGGTGCGCCGCCGCCGCGAGCGCATCGCGAGCCGCCCTTTCCCGTCCGCCTGGCGGCGCCTGTTGCGCCGCCATGTGCCGCTGGTGTCGCGGCTGCCGGCGCGCCAGCAACTGCGCCTGAAGGGGCTGATGCAGGTCTTCCTGGCCGAGAAACCCATCCTCGGCTGCCGCGGCCTGCGCGTGACGGACGAGATCCGCGTCACCATCGCCGCCCTGGCCTGCCTGCCGCTGCTGGGCGCGGCGCGCGGCGTCTACCCCGAACTGCGCCAGGTGCTGGTCTACCCCGGCGCCTTTGTCGTCGACCGGCCGGTGACCGAGTCCGGCGGCGTGCTGTCGGACCAGCGCCGCGTGCTGGCCGGCGAGAGCTGGAGCCAGGGCCAGGTGCTGTTGGCCTGGGACGAAGTGAAGCGCGGCGCCGCCACGCCGGGTGACGGGCACAACGTCGTCATCCACGAGTTCGCCCACCAGCTCGACCAGGCTGGCGGCCCGGCCAACGGCGCGCCGGCATTGCCCTCGGCCGAGGCCTACCGGCGCTGGTCGACGGTCATGCAGAACGAGTTCGATGCGCTGCGCTGGCGCCTGGCGCGTGGTGAGCCGGGCCTGATCGACGCCTATGGCGCCACCGATCCGGCGGAGTTCTTCGCGGTGATCAGCGAGCTGTTCTTCGAGCGGCCGATCGAGCTGGCGGCAGGTCACCCGGCGCTGTACGGGGAGCTGAGCAGCTACTACCGGCTGGACCCGGCGAGCTGGGGTTGAGCAGCCCCTCGTCCAGCCGCACACCGCTGAACGCGGTGCGTCTGACCGGCCCCGAGGGGACGGTGATGCATGCGGCATCGAGCCGCATACACATCGCCCAAGCGGGCCGGCTCGGTGAACTGGAGTCGGACACAAGCAGTCCCTGCGGACTGCTTGTGCCTACGGAAGGCCATTGGCCTCTGGCCGATGGCAGGCCCAGCGCTCGGCCCGGAATACCCTGGTACCCGAAGCGAGGGCTTAGAAGCCGAGGGAAGCCAGCAGGTCGTCCACGTCGTCCTGCTTGAGCGCCTTGTCCGGCGTCTGCACGCCGCCGAGTTCGGCGGACGTGGCTGCAGCGACCGGTGCGGGCAGGGACTGCACGAGATCCTTGAGCGGCGGCTCGGCGCGCTCCAGCATCTTGCTGACCTTGTTGATGACCTGGCCGGAGAGATCCTGGAAGTCCTGCGACATCATGATCTCGGTGTGCAGCGACTTCTCGCGCGCGGCGAAGCTCGCGGCGTCGGACGCATAGGCAGCACACAGCTTCATCAGCGCGCGGGCGCGATCGGCGCTGATATTGCTGGACAGGGCCAGGCGGTTCAGCGCGTCGGACAGCTCGCGGCCCTTCTTGCGCACGGCCTCGGCATCGTCGGCCGCGGCTTCCACCAGGTTGAGCACCTTGGTGGCGGCCTGCTCCGTCATGCTGCGCACATAGGCGAGGCGCTCGCGCGCATCGGGCAGTTCCTCGACGACGTCGTGCAGGATCTGGGCGGCGTCGGCCCGGATCATGGCCTGAATGGACGCGTCGGACATGTGGAACTCCCTGGATGCGCCCAGCAACAGCGATGGGGCTGCGAGAAGTTTAGAAGCGCTGCCCTGGCACGCAAACGCCCGACCCATGGCCGAACGCGCTCTTTGTCACGCCGACTGCAAACGTATTCATCACTTCGCCAGCAAGGCCCGCAACGCCGTGACCTGTGCCACGTCCAGGCGACCCGCCTGCTCGGCCAACGCGAGCTGGCGCCGGCCAATGGCCCGCAGCAGGTCGGCATCCAGGCCGGCCACGGCCAGCGCGTCCAGATGGCGGGCGAGCACGCCGGCGTCACCGCGGGCGATCGGGCCCGATACCGCGCCGGGCAGGCCACGCGCCAGCGCGGTGTCCAGGGCGCCACGAGTCAGCGGCGCCAGCGCGGGCAAGGCGTCGGCCGGCGCCAGGCCCGCTGCGCTCCAAAGCGCTTGCGCTTCCGCCAGAACCGCCAGCACGCCGCTGGCGGCCAGGTTGGCGGCCGCGTGATAGGYCGCGCGCGCCTGGGCGCTCATGGGCGACGGCAGCGCAAGCGGCACCAGGCCCAGCGCGTGAGCAAGCGCTTCCAGCGCGGGGCCGTGTATCGCGTCGGCCTCGATGCCGACATGCGTCCCCGCCAGCCCGGCATCGCCGGCCAGCAGCTTCAGCGGATGGAAGCCCGCCGCGGCCAGGRCCGGGCTCAGGGCGGACAGCGGCGTCGCGCCGCTGCAATGCAGGGCCAACTGGCCCGGCCGCCAGGGCAGGCCGGCCGCCGTCGCGGCAATCTGATCGTCGGGGACGGTCAGCCAGACCCAGTCTCCGGCCCTGGCCGCCTCCACCTGTCCCAACTCGCCACCGACCGGCCGGCGCCGACCGACAACCACCTGCTGCCCGACCGCCTGCAACGCGGGCACCAGCGCCCGCGCCAGGCGCCCGTACCCGATCACAGCATGTCTCATGATTGGGCGCGGGCGAAGAAGGTGCGAATGGACCCCGCGCGGCCGAGCAGACCGATGCGGCGTCGCCAATCAAGGCGCAAAGCACAGCCGTAGCGCGGGCTACGGCGAGCATTTGCAACGCTGAGTGGCGGCGTTGCAGCGGGATGAGCGGGCGTGTGGGGTTCGTTCACACCTTCTCAGGGCTTCACGAACTTCAGCGTCATGCGGTCGCTCTCGCCGATGGCCTGGTATTTGGCGCGATCCTTGTCCTTGAGGGCATAGGTCGGCGGCAGCGTCCAGACGCCGTCCGGATGGTCGGCCGTGTCCTTGGGGTTGGCATTGACCTCACTCTTGCCCACCAGCTTGAAGCCGGCGGTCTCGGCGAACTTGATGACGGTGGCCTCCTGCACATAGCCGTTGCCGCCCTTGGGATCCTGGGCACGCGCGGCCGGCAGGCGGTGCTCTTCAACGCCCAAGGTGCCGCCGGACTTCAGCGCCTTGAAGGCCGCATCGAAGACGGCCTGGGCGGTGCCGCCGCTCATCCAGTTGTGCACATTGCGGAAGGTCAGCACGGCGTCGGCGCTGCCGGCGGGAGCGATGTCGAACTGGCCCTTGGCCGGATCGAAGCTGGAGATCTTGACCTTGCTGTAGACACCCATGGAGTCCATCTTGGCCTTGAAGCGCACGCTGCCACCGTCGGCGGCATAGAGCTGGCCGGACTCGCGCAGATAGGGCGCGAGGATTTCGGTGAACCAGCCGCCGCCCGGCGCGAGCTCGACGACGGTGTCGGTCGGCTTGATGCCGAAGAAGCTCAGCGTCTCGTAGGGGTGGCGGTAGACGTCGCGGGCGACATTGCCCACCAGACGGTTGTCGCCGGCGACGGCGGCCTTCAGCGGGTCGGTGCCCTGGGCTTGTGCAGCCGCAGCGGCCAGGGTGAGAGTGGCGATCAGCCAAGTCTTCATGGGGGAGGTCTCCTTGTGGAAGGGGCAGTATCCGGTGCGGGTCGGCCGCTGTCCAAGCTCAGCGACGGAATGCCAAAGACGCCAGACCAAGCAGGGCCAGCGCGGCGCCAAACAGGCCCAGGGCGTGCAGGCCCAGCCCCTTCAGCACCGCGCCGCCGACGGCCGAGCCCAGCGTGGCGCCCACGTAGATGGCCGACGCATTCAGCGCGAACAGCACCGGCAGCTGCGCCGGGTCCAGGGCCGCCAGCCGCGCCTGCTGCGGCACCATGAAGCTCCAGCCAAACACGCTCCAGACGAACATCAGCCCACCCACCACCGCCAGCGGCCAGGTCGGCAGCGTCAGCGCGGGCATCAACAGGCTCTGCGCGAGGCAGAGCAGCACCAGCGTGCGGCGCGAGCCGATGCGGTCGGTCAGTCGCCCACCCATGGCATTGCCGACGACGGCGCCCAGGCCGAAGAGCAGCAGCATGCCGGTCACCCCGTCGCGGCTCAGGCCATAGATGGTCTCGAGCAGCGGCGCGACGAAGGTGTAGCAGACATAGAGCCCCCCGGTGAAGAGGGCGGTGAAGGCGACGGCGACCATCAGCCGGCCGTTGCGCAGCACGGCGCCCAGGCTGGCCAGGCTCGCCACCGGGACCGCGATGCCGCCCGGCAAGGCGGTGACGATGGCGAGCAGACCGATGACGGTCAGCACGGCGACGACGACAAAGGCCGCCTGCCATCCCAGCGCGTAACCCAGCCAGGCGCCGGCCGGGATGCCCAGCACCTGCGCGAAGGTCAGCCCGCCGAAGACGATGGCCAGCGCTCGACCCTGCTGGCCCGGGCCGGCCAGGGCCACGCCGACCGAGGCCGCCACCGGCGTGACGAGGCCGCCGCCCAGGGCCATCAGGGCACGCGCCGCCAGCAGCAGCGCAAAGCTCGGCGCCAGCGCCGCCAACACGGCGCCCAGGGCGAACAGCGCCAGGCCGATGGACATCAGCCGCCTTCGGTCCACCCGGCCCGTGGCCGCGATCAACAGCGGCGACGCGATGGCATAGGTGGCGGCATAGACGCTCATCAGCGCCCCCGCCTGCGCACGGTCGACGCCGAAAGCCAGGGCCACCGGCGACAGCACGCCGACGACGACGAAGGCGCCCATGCCGATGGCGAAGTTGGCCAGGGCCAGCAGCCAGAGCTGGCGGGTCGCGGATGCGGTCATCACCCCATCATCGCCAGCGGCGTGAAGCCGCGTGCGCCAGGGGTCTTCAGTGCGTGGCCCAGCCCATCCAGACGGCCAGGCTGTCGAACAGCGCCGTCATGACGAGGATGGGCAAGGGCAGGCCCAGCAGGGTGCCGACGACATAGTCCCGCAGCTTCACGCCGGACAGGGCCAGGGTGTAGTTCAGCGCAGGCACCGTCTGGAAGACCGTGCGCAGCAGCACGACGCTGCGCACCGGGTGGGCGTCCAGCCGCGCGAAGAGGCGGCGCGCCAGGCGGTTGTCCAGCTCGCGCAGCGCATCGGCACCCAGGGCGCGCACGACGACGAAGGTCACCACGCAGGCAATGCAGGCGGCGACATAGGTCGTCAACGCCCCCCACACCGGCCCGAGGGCCAGCACCGCCGCGGCGAGGAAGAAGGCGCCGGGAATGTGCGCGAGATTGGCCAGCACGAACAGCGCCGTGAAGGCCGTGGCGCCCCAGAGCCAATGCTGGGTGAAGCCGTCGCGCACGGCCTGCAGGCTGATCTGCTGGCGCAGGCCAGTCACCTCGACCAGGCCCCACAGCCCGGCCACGAAAAGCAATACCGCCAGCCAGCGCCAACGCTGATGAGCGGGCGCGGGGGTGGCGGTCTCTGGGGGTTTCAACGCTTGGGCTTGGGCGGCTTCTTGGAGCCCGAAGTATCAGCGGGCGCAACGACACCCTTGACCGCTGCCTGGGCGAGCTTGAAGAAGACATCGGTGTTGTCGATGACGCCGGTGAAGGCCAGGGCGCCGGGGCCATAGGCCGACAGCGGCACGTCGGTGGCCGTGTGCACGGCCGACTCGCCCGGCACCTGACCGGTGACGAGGTAGTCGCCCAGCGCATCGTCACGCTCCTGGGCATTGGCCGGGTACCACTTCAGCGGGGCGTCACTTGCGAAGGGCTGCTGGGCGTCGCGCTGCGGCGTCTTCTTGCTGCGCCAGTCTTCATAGCGGTCGGCGTTGGCGCCATAGCCCACCAGCAGGCGGAAGTCGATGTCGGTCGTCTCGGGGTAGCCGTCGGCGGCGATCTTGTAGCGCGGGAAGCCGGCCTTCTCGTAGACGCCGACGACGCTGTTGCGCAAATTGGCCACGCCCTTCTTGGCGGCCAGGTCGGCGAGCTGCTTGTCCGTGACCATGGAACCGCCAATCAGCGCGGCGCCCGAGCATTCATGGTCGGCCGTCACGATGACGAGGGTGTCGCCCTGCTCGGCCGCGAAGTCCTGGGCCACGCGCACCGCGCGATCAAACTCCAGCGTGTCCAGCATCCAGCGCTCGGTGTCCATGTTGTGGGCCTGCTTGTCGATGGAGGCACCCTCGATCATCAGCACGAAGCCCTTGGGCGAGCGCTTCAGCACGCTGATGGCTTTGGCCGCCATCTCGTCCAGCATGGGCTGGTCGGGCAGGCCGAAGTCCTCGACGACGCTGGCGCCGCCCAGGCCGTTCCTGTCGCTGCCGCGGCGGCCGTTGATCTTGTCCAGGGCCACATTCATGTTGGAGAAGGCGAACAGGCCCAGCAGCGGCTTGGCGGCATCGGCCTTGTCGAGGTCGGTCTTGCTGGCGGCATAGCTGAAGCCGGCGCCCTCGAAAGCCTTGATGAGGTCACGCCCCTTGTCCAGGGAGCCGGCCGACGCACCCCAGCGCTTGACGATCTCCGCCGTGTGCGCGTCGGTCGCCGAGAAGGCGTAGTCGTTGCTGTCGGTGCGCGCCGAGCCCGGCGTGCCGGCCGGCAGAAACCACTTGCGGCCGCCGCCCATCAGCACGCTCAGGCCGGTGTGGCCGCGGTCGTCGAAGAACTGGTCGACGATGCCGGTGCCCGCGCCGCGGTTGCTGGTGTGCACGGCGTTGCCGGCGGGCGTGGCGTCGAAGACATCGGCCGTCGTGACGACGCCGAGCTGCTTGCCCTGGGTGCGGTGCAGGTACTCGCTGAGGTACTCGACGCGCGGGTTGTCGAAGGCGTCGACCGTATCGTCGGGGAAGACGCCCTCTTCGTTGTTGTTGTTCTTGTTGCCGCTGACATAGCTCGTCATGCCCGGCGACGAGTCCGTCACGATGGAATTCAGCGACGAGGTCTTGACCATGGCCGTCGCGGTGAACGTGTCCATCGCCAGCGGCTGCAGGGCCTTACCCTGGGCATAGCCATGCACGATGCGCGCGGCGGTGCGCTGCGAGGCGCCCATGCCGTCGCCGAGCAGGATGATGATGTTCCTGACCTTCGGCCCCATCGCCGCAGTGAATGGAACGACCTCGAAGTTGCCTCGTGCCGTGACCTTCTGGCCGTCGGCCTGCGTGGCCTCGACGCTGAACTCGTGCTTGCCGGCGGCGTCGCTGCTGACCGCGCGGACGGTGGCGATGGCGGTCTCGGCGGCCAGGCCCTTGACGCAGCCGCTGGCGCAGTCGCGCAGCGCGGCCGTGGCGTTCACCGGCTTGCCGTCGATGAAATAGCGCGCGGCCGTGATCTTCTGGCCGGCGTCGGGCTTGACGGTGGCTTGCAGGTCGAAGCGCTGGCCGGGCAGGAAGCGGGCGATGACGGGGTCGGCGCGACCGCTGGAGAAGAGTTCGCTGGGCGGTGTCAGTCGCGTGACAGCGGGCGCGGCCACGGCGGATCCGGCAGCGAGTGCGGCAAGAAGCAGGGTGTGTTTCATCGAAGGTCTCAGTGCGATGCAGGGGCGGCGGCCAGGGCCTCGGGCGCCAGATGCAGGCGGATCCAGCTGACGCGGCCGGTGGCATCCTCGGCCGGGCCGTAGTCGAGACGGCCGCTCAGCGCGATCGGCCCGGCCCGGTGCGCGACCAGGTGCGCACGCTGCGACTCGGGCAGCAGCACGGTGACGGTGGAAGGCGGCAGGTCATCGGCTTCGCCATCCGCATGCTCGGCCATGGCCACGGGGCGCGGCGTCAGCAGGAACTGGCCGGCCTGCGACTGCTCGCGTTGCACCATGAAGCCCACCAGCCGGACCTCGTGGCCGGCGGCGGCTTTCAGTTTGGCCGTGGGCTCGAGCCCGCGCGGGCCGATCGGTGAAGAGAAGAAATCAGAGAAGCTCAGCTCGACCGGCGCGGCCGGCGCCATCAGCGGCAGCAGGCCCAGCACACCAGCGAGCAGCAGAACGGGCAAACGCATGCAGGCCCCAGTCAAAGGGCTGCATGCTCGCGTTGCTGTGTGTCAAACCGATGACGAAGGCGTCGGCATTCGGGCCGAGCGCCGGGCCGCTCCCTAGCCGGCCCGCTCTGGCGATGTGCTCGCGGCTCGATGCCGCGAGCATCGCCGTCCCCTCGGGGGACCGACCAAGCGCGCCCGCGTTCAGCGAGGCGCGACTGGGCGAGGGGCTTCAATATCCGGCGGCCAGGCCGCTGTTGCGCCGTGGATCATTGGCGCCGTAATAGCGGTTCTTGCCCACCGGCTTGCCGCCCAGCTTGGGCGCGCCAACCAGGATGCTGGCGAGGTGGTTGGCCGGCTGCGGGTCGGCGAACTTCTGGCCCCAGCCCTCCAGGATCCTGCGCGTGTCGGGCGACAACGCATTCACCTCCACGTTGGTGGTTTCGGGCAGCCACTGCTGGTGGAAGCGCGGCGCGTCCGTTGCCTCCTGCACGTCCATGCCGTAGTCGATGACGTTGATCATCGTGTGCAGCACCGCCGTGATGATGCGGCTGCCGCCCGGCGTGCCGACCACCATCACGGTCTTGCCATCCTTGGTGACGACGGTCGGGCTCATGGAGGACAGCGGCCGCTTGCCCGGCTCGATGCGGTTGGCCTCGCCCTGCACCAGGCCATAGAGGTTGGGCACGCCGATCTTGGCGGTGAAGTCGTCCATCTCGTCGTTCAGCAGCACGCCCGTCTTGGCGGCGGTGACGCGGGCACCGAACCAGTCATTCAGCGTGTAGGTCACCGACACGGCATTGCCCCACCGATCGACGATCGAATAGTGCGTCGTGTTGCTGCCCTCGTGCGGCGATACGCCGGGCTTGATGTCCTTGGACACGCCGGCCCTGTTCGGGTCGATGACGGCACGCAGCTTGGCCGCGTAGTCCTTGCTGAGCAACCGCTCCAGCGGGTTCTTGACGAAGTCCGGGTCGCCCAGATAGCTGTTGCGGTCCACATAGGCGTGGCGCATGGCCTCGATCTGGTAGTGCACGGCCTGCGCGGAGCGGAAGCCCAACTCCTTGAGCGGATAGCCCTCCAGGATGTTGAGGATCTCGCAGATGATGACGCCGCCCGAGCTGGGCGGCGGCGCCGAGACCACGTGATAGCCGCGGTAGTCGCATTCCACCGGCGGCAGTTCGCGCGTCTTGTACTGGTCGAGGTCGGCCTGGCTGAGGATGCCCTTGCCCGCCTGGCTGGACGCGACGATGGCGGCGGCCACGGGGCCTTTGTAGAAGCCCGCCTCGCCCTGGTCGCGGATGGCCTTCAGCGTGGTGGCCAGGTCTTTCTGCACCAGCTTCTCGCCGACCTGGAAGGGCTCGCCCTTGTTGAGGAAGATGGYCGCCGTGGCCGGATCCTTGCGGAAGTCGTCGGTGGCCGTGTGCAGCATGTCGATGTCGCCCTGGTCCAGCACGAAGCCCTGCTCGGCGTAATGGATGGCCGGCGTGATGACGGCGGGGCGCTTCATCGTGCCGTACTTGGCCAGCGCGTACTCCAGGCCGGACACGCTGCCTGGCACGCCCACGGCGAGATGGCCCTTGGTGCTCAAGCCCTTGATGACATTGCCGTCCTTGTCGAGGTACATATTCGCCGTGGCAGCCAGCGGCGCCTTCTCGCGGAAGTCGAGGAAGGTCTTGCGGCCGTCGGCCAGCTGCACGGTCATGAAGCCGCCGCCGCCGAGATTGCCCGCGGCCGGGTAGACGACGGCCAGCGCATAGCCCACGGCCACCGCGGCATCCACCGCATTGCCGCCGTCCTTCAGCACGTCGACGCCAACGCGCGTGGCCAGGTGCTGGGCCGTGACCACCATGCCGTTCTCGGCGGCCACGGGGGCCTGCGATGCCGCCTGCGCGAAGGTCGCCACGTACAGGAAAGCGGCCGCGATCACGGCAGGCTGCATCAGCTTCGTCATGGATCTCATATCAGGGTCTCCGTCAAGCAATGACGCAGACCCTAATGCCTCGGCCCGTGCAGGGCCATCCCATCGATCGCTCAGAGGCCCGACCAGTACAGCAGCCCCCAGGCCAGCGCAGCAAGCGACGCCGCCACCGCCGCCAGCGGCCACGGCGTGGGGCCCGCCGACGCGGCCGTAGCGCCGGGTTGATACCCGGCCCACATCCCCCGCAGCAGGGGCCGGCGCCGCACGAACACATAGACGCCGATGGCCGCCAGATGCAGTCCCAACCAGGCATAGAGCAGCTTGGCCGCGAGCTTGTGCCAGCCGGTCAGCTTGAGGCTCAGGTCTTCATCGATCCAGCCCGACCAGGGGCCGGCAAAGCCGATCTCGTCGTTGCCGAACAGGCCGGTCAGCACCTGGGTGACCAGCAGGGCCAGCACGGCGAAGACCGACAGCGCTCCCAGCGGGTTGTGGCCCAGGCCCTGCCAGCGTCCGCGCAGATAGGCCCAGATGCGCCCCGGCGTGGGCCAGAACTGCGCGAAGCGCGCATAGCGCGTTCCCCACAGGCCCCAGCCGAGGCGGAACACCAGCAAGGCCGCGATGGCCTGGCCGGCGCGCGCATGCCAGCTCATCCAGGCGCCGCCGGCCAGGCCGGTGGCTATTGCCCCGCTGACCAGACCCACCAGCGCCCAGTGGAAGACGCGCAGCGGCAGGTCCCAGACCGCGACGTCGCCAGGTGCGTCAGGGCTGGCGGGCGGCTGCGACATCCGTGCTCCCTGCAGCCTGCGCGCGCGGCTGCGGCGGCTGGATGTGGGCGACGGCCTTGCCGCCCTCGTTCTCGTAGTCTTCGCTGCCGGTGGCGCCGGCAATCTTGTAGCCCTTCTCGGCCAGGATGTCGCCCGCGCGGCCGGCACGCACCGCGTGGTTGGACACGGTCAGGATGGCGCGATCCTTGGGCAGATAGGCCAGGTGCTTTTCGAGATCCTTGTTCTGGATGTTGAGGAAGGCCGGGAAGCTGCCGTACTTGATCAGCTCGTCGGGGCGGCGCAGGTCCAGCACCAGCAGCTTGTCCGGCTGGGCCAGCAGCGCATCGACCTCGGCAGCCTTGAGGCGCTTGGTCTTGTACTTCCATTCAGCGGCGGCGGCCGGTGCGGAAGCGGCAGTCTGGGCTTGTGCGACGGCGGTCAGGCCGACCAGGGCGGCAAGGGCCAGGGCGTGCAGTGTTTTCATGGTGAGGTCCAAGGGAGTGGCAGACCTCGGGAGCAGCGCAGCTTCCGTGCCAGCCCGCAGGCCATGAAAACCACGCCGCGAGGCTCAGAACTGCGCCTTCACGCGCAGCACCTGCTGTGGCGCTGTTGAGTTCGCAACAGCGCCCACGCCCCCGCCTTCCGCGAGCGGGGCCGCAAGACGTTCAAAACGGGCCCAAACCCCGCTTGCCAACGCGAAGCGCAATTGCTTAGACGCCCAGCGTATTGGGCACGCTCCCTGCAATGAAGTGATAGCTCCAGCTCTTTCGATCACTCCATTCCATGACGACAAAACACCGCCTTCGCCTCCGCCCCCTGACCGCCCTCATCGCGACCCTTGCCACCGGCAGCGCCCTCGCCCAGGAAGCCACCGCCCCTGCAGAAGAACCCGCACAGCAAGCCCTCGGCGCCGTCACCGTGCGCAGCCGCAACCGCATCGAGAAGCTGCAGGACGTGCCCCTGTCCATCTCCGTCATCCAGGGCGCCGAGCTGGACCGCCTGGGTTCCGTGGGCATCGACGACATCACCAAGCGCGCCGCCAACGTCAGCTGGAACCTCGGCAACCAGCGCACCAGTTCCATCTCCATCCGCGGCATCGGCAAGATCGGCCAGACCGAGGCGCAGGACCCCAGCGTCGGCATCATCGTGGACGGCGTCTCCTACGCCTACAACGCGCTGACCTCCAGCTTCGACTTCGTCGACATCGACACCATCGAAGTCACGCGCGGCCCGCAGGGCACGCTGCTGGGCAAGAACGCCAGCGTCGGCAACATCATCTTCTCGACCAAGCGCCCCAGCTTCACGCCGACGGCCGACTTCACGCTGGGCTTTCGCCAGCGCGACGGCCTGTTCGCCACCGCCGCCATCGGCGGCCCCATCGTCGACGGCCTCATCGCCTGGCGCGGCACCTTCTCGGCCAACCGCGGCGCCGGCGACATCAAGAACGCCTACAACCGCGACGTCAGCTACACCAACACCGACCGCATCTCGGGCCGCGTGCAGTTCCTCGTCACGCCCTCGCCCGACTTCAAGGCCCGCTTCGCCTTCGACCTGCAGCCGCGCGCCGGCGAGACCACCAACGGCCGCAGCTTCCCCGTCATCAACCCGCCGACCACCTACTCCAACGGCGCGCCCATCACGACGGTCACCAACGAGCAGCGCCTGGGCCGCCGCTGGTTCAAGGACAACACCGGCTATTCGCTGGCCGACTACCAGAACCTGCTGACCACCGACTCCGTGCGCGGCCTCGTCACCGGCAGCTCGGGCGCCACGGCCGACCTGAACTGGCAGCTGGGCAGCCACACGCTGACCTCCATCACCGCCTTCAAGAGCTATCACTTCGACGCGGTCAATGACGACGCGACGCCGTTTGATGTCTATCGCAATGCCGGCGGCTTCTGGAACGACTACCGCCAGGCCACGCAGGAGCTGCGCCTGACGTCGGCTCAGGGCGGCTTCGTCGACTACCAGGCCGGGCTCTACTTCATCAAGGTCGACAACACCGCCGACTACCGCCGCTGGTGGGGCAACGACGCCGGCGCCTGGTTCGCCAGCGCGGCGCAATACAACCGCCTGGATGCCGATGGCGCCGGCCGCGACCTGCTGCGCAACAGCCTGGCCAATGTGAAGGCCTCCTACAACAGCCCGACCGGCGTGCAGGACATCCGCAACAAGAGCGCTGCCATCTTCGCCCAGGCCAACTGGCATTTCAGCGAGGCGCTGACGCTGACGACCGGCGCTCGCCTGACCCGCGAAGACCGCCGCAACGACGGCACCAGCCGCATCACCAGCGACGGCAGCGCGCCCGAGCTGAACCCGTCTATCGTCAACGGCGTGCTGCTGGGCGGCTTCGACAGCTATCTGAACACCGGCGCAGCCAAGTGGGTCAAGAACGGCATCGTCGTGCCGGCCGGTACCGCAGGCGCCGTGCTGGCCGCAGCTGGCACCGCCGGCGCGCCCTCGGTCACGCTGACGACCGACACCACCAACGCCACGCTCAGCAGCAGCGCCCTGGCCGCCGCCGACAAGGCCGCCGCCAAGTACTTCGGCGCCGCCAACTGGAATGCGCTGACCGTCGCCCAGAAGCGCCAGCTCGCCGACGCCCAGGCCATCCGCAAGACCAATGTCGGCGTGCTGTTCCCGACGACGGCGGCCGAGCCCTTCAAGGCGACGCAGCCGGCCTGGGTGCTGAGCCCCAGCTACAAGTTCAACCGCGACCTGACGGGCTATCTGTCGCTGCAGCACGGCGAAAAGGCCGGCATCGCCCAGTTCGTCAACGGCATCTCCTCGCCGGTCAAGGCCGAGAAGACCGACAGCCTGGAAGCGGGCTTCAAGTCGGCGCTGTTCAACAAGACGCTGATCCTGAATGCCGACGTCTTCCTCACGCGCATCAAGGACTACCAGCAGAGCGTGCGCGTCGTCGACAGCTACACCACGGCGCTGAACAACGACGGCACCTTCTACTACACCAGCACCACCGGCAACGTGCCCAAGGTCGAGGTCAAGGGGCTGGAGATCGACGGCGTCTACGGCGGCATCCGCGACCTGACCGTGCGCTTCTCGGCGGCCTACAACGACGGCAAGTACAAGTCCTTCCCCAACGCCGCCCAGCGCACCGAGGACAACTTCCCCGGCGCCTCGCCCTATGCCGACCAGAGCGGCAAGCCGCTGGCCGGCTCGGCCAAGTACACCGGCAACATCGGCGTGGACTACCGTCAGCCGGTCTGGGGCGACAAGGAGATCAACTACACAGGCAATGTCGCCTTCTCCTCGTCCTACTACTCGGACGTCGGCCTGTCGGCCTACTCGGTGGTGCCCAAGAGCACGACGGTGGACGCCGGCATCGGCTTCGGCACGCGCAACAAGAGCTTCAACGTCAGCCTGATCGTCAAGAACCTGTTCAACGACGACACGGTGCGCTCCATCAGCAGTACCAGCTACGCGCCGGCCATCCCGCGCAGCGTGGGCATCCAGTTCATGGCCAGGTTGTAAGCACTGTTGATCCGCCAACAGCGTTTCAACAGCGCTGTTGGCGCCCCCGCAAAACTGCCCTGTTTTCGGCCCGATTCGCGCCGTTTTCGCTGGCGCGCTTATTGCGCTGACCCTTCCAGTTCGTCCTTGTCATTTCCCCGGGAGACCTACGTGCCCAAGTTCCGGATTGCCCCTCTCGCCCTCGCCGCCCTGCTGGCCGGCGTCGCCACCCTCAGCCCCGCCGAAGACTACGCGCCGCCCGGCGGCTTCGTCAAAGGCAGCGAGCGCCCCTGGTCCTACACGCCGCTGAACACGCAAGTCGCCACGCCGGCCCTCAAGGCCAAGGCCTGGGTGCGCCAGCCGCTGGACGCCTTCGTGCTCGCCAAGCTCGAGGCGCAGGGCATCGCGCCTTCGCCGGAAGCCGACCGCCATGCCTACATCCGCCGCGCCACGCTCGATGCCTGGGGCATCCTGCCCACGCCCGAGGAAGTGAACGCCTTCGTGGGCGACAAGTCGCCCAAGGCGCACGAGAAGCTCGTCGAGCGCCTGCTGGCCTCGCCGCGCTATGGCGAGCGCCAGGCGCGCCGCTGGCTGGACCTGAGCCGCTACGCCGACAGCGACGGCTACAACACCGACGGCACCCGGCCCAACATCTGGCGCTACCGTGACTACGTCGTCAACGCCTTCAATGCCGACAAGCCCTTCGACCGCTTCGTCAAGGAGCAGTTGGCCGGCGACGAGCTCTGGCCCGAGCGCACCGAGGCGCTGATCGCCACCGGATTCCTGCGCAACCTGCCCGACGAGATCAATGCGCGCGACCTGAACCTGAAGAAGCAGGAGGTTGCCAACGACCTGACCGACACGGTCTCGGCCGTCTTCCTCGGCACGACGCTGGGCTGCGCCCAGTGCCACGACCACAAGACCGAGAAGATCACGCAGCAGGAGTACTACCAGTTCCAGGCCTTCTTCTCGAACGCGAGCTGGAAGGACGACGTCTCGCCGCTGACCGGCAAGGCGCTGGCCGACTACAAGGCCCAGCTCGCCAAGTGGGAAGACGCGACCCAGGACCTGCGCGAGCAGCGCGAGGCCATCCTCAAGCCCACCATCGACAAGCTGGAGACCGACCGCCTGTCGGGCTTCGTGCCGGCCACGCGCGACTCCATCAGCAAGCCAGCGGCCGAGCGCAACGCCTACGACCGCTGGATCTACCACCGCAACCTGTGGACGATGCAGGGCCGCACGCGCAACGCCGAGAACCAGCTCAAGACCAAGGACAAGGACGGCTACGCCAAATACCAGGCCCTGGGCGAGCAGCTGAAGAAGTTCGACGCGCTCAAGCCCAAGGACCCGGGCGCCATCTCGACGATGGCCGAGCTGGGCCCCGACGCGCCGCCGACCAAGGTGCTGTTCAAGGGCATCTACGACCGCCCGCTGCAGGAAGTGCAACCCGGCCTGCCGGCCCTGCTGACCGATGCCTCGCTGAAGATCGAACCGACGGCGACGTCCTCGGGCCGCCGCACGGCCCTGGCCAACTGGCTGGTCAGCCCCGACAACGGCCTGACGGCGCGCGTCTTCGTCAACCGCCAGTGGGCCCAGTTCTTCGGCCGCGGCATCGTCGACACGACGGCCGATTTCGGCAAGACGGGCACGAAGCCGACCCACCCCGAGCTGCTCGACAAGCTGGCCGCCGACTTCGTCAAGCAGGGCTGGAGCGTGAAGACGCTGCACAAGCAGATCCTGCTGTCCAGCACCTACCGCCAAGCGAGCCAGGCGCGGGATGTGAAGCAGGACCCGGACAACAAGCTGCTGTGGGCCTTCCCGCGCCAGCGCCTGGAGGCCGAGCAGCTGCGCGACTCGCTGCTGGCAGCTTCGGGCCTGCTGGAAGAGAAGCGCGGCGGGCCGTCGGTCTACCCGCCCATCCCGCCCAACTTCGACATCGGCGGCCAGCGCAACCGCTGGCAGACCTCGGAGGACCCGCGCGACCACAACCGCCGCAGCCTCTACGTCTTCGTGCTGCGCAACTCGCCCTATCCGCTGCTGGAAACCTTCGACTGGGCCAACCCGCAGTCGCCGCACTTTCGCCGCGACGTGACGACGACGGCCCCGCAGGCCCTGGCCCTGGTCAACAGCGACCTGGTGCTGGGCTGGAGCCAGGCCCTGGCGGGCCGCGTCATCCAGGAAGCACCGGCCAGCGAGTCCGCCAGGATCGACCGCGTCTACGAGATCCTGTTCTCGCGCAAGCCGACGGCCCAGGAAAAGGAGCGCCTCACCGCCTTCCTGAACGCTCAGGAGGCCCTGCAGACGGCCCAGGCCGGCGAGGTCAAGAAGCCGCATCTGCCCGAAGGCTGGGGCGTGGACCCCAAGCTGGCCAAACAGATCGACGGCTTCTACAAGGCCGCCTACAAGCGCGAGCCCGATCGCTACGAGCGCACGGCCTTCCTGAGCTACCTGGACCAGCAGGCCGCCAAGCGCAAGAAGGGCGATGGCGGCGACGACTCGGCGGATGACGGTGGCGGAGCCGCTCCGGCCACCACGGCCGCGGCCATCAGCGGCACCCCCATCAAGGGCGCCAGCAAGGCCCGCGCCGCCGCCTTCGTCGACTTGGTCCACACCCTGGTCAACACCAACGAATTCACCTATCGCTTCTGAGGTTTGAAATGAGCCATCACCACCATTCCCGCCGCCACTTCCTCGGCACGGCCGTCGGCTCCGCAGCCGCAGGCGCCTTCGGTTTCGGCAGCTTCGGCGGCCTCTCGTCCGCCTTCGCCAGCGAGCTCTTCGATCCGACGCTGCCGCGCCAGCCCCACCACCCGGCCAAGGCCAAGGCCGTCATCTGGCTGCACATGGCCGGCGCGCCCAGCACGCTGGACCTGTTCGACTACAAGCCCGATCTCATCAAGCTGGCCGGTACGCCCCTGCCCGACAGCTTCGGCAAGGATCTGAAGACGGCCACCGACGGCGGCGTCGGCAACCTCTACGCCAGCAAGCGCACCTGGAAGCAGCATGGCGAAAGCGGCGCCTGGGTGTCGGACCTGCTGCCCAACATCGCCAAGCAGGCCGATGACATCGCCTTCCTGAAGGGCAGCAAGACCGAGGGCAGCACCCACGTCATCGCGTCGCTGAAGCTGCACACCGCAGGCCTGGTGCCGGGCCGCCCTGCGCTCGGCTCCTGGGTGCAATACGGTCTCGGCTCGGCCAACCCCGACCTGCCGGCCTTCGTCGTGCTGCCCACCGGCGTGGGCGCGGCCGGCGGCGGCCGTGGCGCCGTCATCTGGAGCAGCGGCTTCCTGCCCGCCGCCCTGCAGGGCACGCCCTTCCGCAAGGGCGACTCGCCCATCCTGCATCTGGCGCGGCCCGATGGCATCACCGAGAAGGAACAGCGCGCCCAGCTCGACCTGCTGCGTGCGCTGAACGGCGAGCATGCCGAGCGCTACCCCGGCGACACCGAGCTGATCGCCCGCGCAAAGAGCTATGACCTGGCCTACCGCATGCAGAGCTCGGCACCCGAAGCGGTGGATTTCAGCAAGGAGACCGCTGCGACGAAGGCCGCCTACGGCATCGGCACCAAGGAGACCGACGAGTACGGCACCGCCCTGCTGCGCGCCCGCCGCCTGGTGGAGCGCGGTGTGCGCTTCGTGCACGTCATCTCCGGCGCGCCGGACAACAGCGTGGATTCGTGGGATGCGCATAACAACCTGGAGAAGAACCACGCCGTCATGTGCAAGCAGGTAGACCAGCCGGTGGGCGCCCTGCTGGCGGACTTGAAGGCCCGCGGCCTGCTGGAGACGACCCTCGTCGTCTGGGCCTCCGAGTTCGGCCGCACGCCGTATGGGCAGTCGGGCAACGGGCGGGATCACAACCCCTGGGGCTACACGCAATGGATCGCCGGCGGCGGCATCAAGCCGGGGACGTATGGCGGCACGGATGAGATCGGATTGCGCGCTGCGACTGGAGTGGTCGACACGTATGACCTGCAGGCGACGCTCTTGCATCAGCTGGGGCTGAATCACAAGAAGCTGGTGTTCGCGCATCAGGGTCGGGCGGAGAAGGCGACGACGGTGTTTGGGGATGTGATCAAGGAGATCCTGGCTTAAGCGCGGTTGCTCTTGCGATGCGGTCTGCCTCATCGATGCATTGCCGGGAGTCCGTCCCGGCGGCCGGGTAACTTTCTTCTGCGGGGCCAGAAGAAAGTCACCAAAGAAGAGGCCCTGAACCGCACACGAGCACCACATGCACGAGCTGCGCCGTGCAACAGCCGACTGCCCGACGCCCACAAGCGAACCGCTGCGCTCTCGCACACGACTTGTGAAGAGCGCCATCCATCGGATCTGCGGGCCGTTCGACGCGCGGCTGCACGCCGGGCTCATCAAAACAGCCCAATGCAGCGTCGCTCGGGCGACGCGGCTGTTCGGTATTTCCTGATGAGCACGGCGTGCAGCCGGCGTTAAGCGGCGTGAAGGAGCAATGGATGGTGATCGTCACAGGGACAGCAGCGAGAGCGCAGCGGATCGCGTGTAGGCGCGGCCCAGTTCCGAGCACCGCGAGCGCATGCCGCCGCTCGAGTGCGGATTGCATTGAGCGCTCCTCTTTTGGTGACTTTTCTCTGGCGCGTCAGAGAAAAGTTACCCGCCCTGCCGGGGCGGATTCCCGGCTCACTGCACCGAGTCGAAAGGCTCTCCGCAAAAACAAACGAATGAACTTCTCGAGACACCTAGCCGTCCTCCCCGTGCTCATTGCAACCACCGTCTTCGCCGCACAAGCCGATCTCAGTGCCGACGACATGCGCACTGCCGAAGACACGCTGCGCGACCTGGACTCCAACGTCAGCCTGCAGAACCGCAAGGCCCTGGACGAGGCGCGTGAACTCGCGCGCTTCTTCCAGCAGGTCGGCGCCCACTACACGGCCCAGCCCGATGCGGCCCGCGGCGTCGACTTCGCGCGCAAGTCGCAGGACCACGCCCAGGCCATCGCCGCCGCCGTCGAGGCCGGCAACTACGACGCCGCGCAGGACGCACTCAGCGACCTGACGCGCAGCTGCAAGGCCTGCCACGAGGTCTACAAGATCAAGAAATGACAGCCCGCTTCCTCATCTCCATCGCCCTGCTCGCCGCGCCGCTCTGCCACGCCGCCTCCAAGCTCGACCTCGGCATCTGGATGCGCGCCATCGACCACAAGTCGGTCAGCGTGCAGAAGGCCCTCGCCGCCGGTCGCCACGACGAGGCTGCGGCCGATGCCCAGGCCCTGCAGAAGCTCTATGCCGACATGACGACCTTCTTCGAGAAGGACTACCCGGCCGCCGATGCGGTCGGCTTCTCGCGCGACGGCGAGCGTCAAGCGGCCGCCATCACCACGGCGCTGGCCGCCGGAGATGTCACCGGCGCCAAGGGCGCCGCGCGCGCCATCGCCCTCGCCTGCAACGACTGCCACGACCCCTACAAGCCTTTGCCATGAAGCATTTCGCCTTTGCGCTGCTCGCCCTCGCAGGCACCGCCCATGCGGCCCTCAAACCCGGCGATGCCGCCCCCGACTTCCGTGCCACCGCGGCGCTGGCCGGCAAGACCATCGACGTCCAGCTCAAGGACGCCCTCGCCAAGGGCCCCGTCGTCGTCTACTTCTATCCGGCCGCGTTCACGGGCGGCTGCAATCTGCAGGCTCACGAGTTCGCCGAGAACCTGGCGCGCTTCACCGCCGCCGGCGCCAGCGTCATCGGCGTGTCGGGCGACGGCCTCGAGCGCCTGCGCGAGTTCTCGGCCGACCCCGAGACCTGTGCCGGCAAGCTCGCCGTCGCCTCCGACGCCGACGGCCACATCGCCCGCGCCTTCGACATCGCGACCACCGCGACACCGGCCGGCCGCAAGACCACCCAGGGCCAGGACATCACCCATGCCCGCGCCGAGCGCACCAGCTTCGTCATCGGCCGCGACGGCCGTGTGGTCGCCACCGTCGGCGGCCTGGCCCCCGCCGCCAACGTGGCCGCCGCCCTCGCCGAGGTCGAGCGCCTGGCCGGCCGCTGATCCCTTTCCCCACTCATCCAACACAACGATGAAATCACTTTGCCTCATCACCGCGGCACTGCTGGCCACCACCGCCCAGGCCCAGCAGGCCCCCAAGCCCGAACAGCTCATCAAGTGGCGCCAGTCGGCCTACCAGGTCATAGGCTGGAACACCGGCCGTGTGAAGGCCAATGTCGACGGCGCCTACAACAAGGACGACGTCATCCGCGCGGCGAACACGATCGCCGCCGTCGCCAATGGCGGCCTGCCGACCCTGTTCGCCGCCGGCACCGACAGCGGCAAGGGCTGGCATGACACCTCGGTCAAGGCCACGCTGTTCAGCGATGCCGCCGGCGCCGCCGCCGCCCAGGCCGCCTTCGGCAAGGAAGCCAACGAACTGGCCCGCATCGCCCAGGGCGGCGACGTGGCCGCCGTCAAGGCCCAGCTCGCCGCCCTGCAAAAGACCTGCAAGGCCTGCCACGACGATTACAGGAATTCCAACTGATCATGAAGACTTCACTCCTCGCCACGGCCCTGCTGTTCGCGGGCGCCGCCCAGGCCCAGACTCCGCCGGCCGCGGCCGCCAGCGCCCCGCCCCCGCCGCCCTTCAGCTTCTTCGTCACCAGCAGCGGTGGCGGCCAGGGCGCCAACTATGGCGGCCTCGAAGGCGCGGACGCGCATTGCCAGAAGCTGGCCGACGCGGCCGGCACGCCGTTCAAGACCTGGCGCGCCTACCTGAGCACCCAGGGCACCGGCGCCGTCAATGCCCGCGACCGCATCGGCAGGGGCCCCTGGACCAATGTGCGCGGCCAGGTCGTCGCGCGCGACGTCGGCCATCTGCACGGCGACACGCTGGAGCAGGCCCAACTCGGCAGCAACCTGACGCGCAACACGGCGCTGACGGAGAAAGGCGAACGCCCCAAGGCCGCTGGCGATACGCCCAACGAGCACGACATCCTGACCGGCTCCACACCCGAGGGCCGGGCCTACCCGGACAGCGCCGACAAGACCTGCCGCAACTACTCGTCCGGCGCCGAGGACGGCTCCGTGCAACTCGGCCACTTCGACCGCACCGGCGGCGGCAATGCGTCCTGGAACTCCGCCCACGGCAGCCGCGGCTGCAGCCAGCCCAAGCTGGTGAGCACCGGCGGCGCGGGCCTGCTGTACTGCTTCGCGGCGAACTGAAGGCGCAAAGGACCGTCGGCGCTTCGCGGCGTCGACGGGAAAGCTGAGCGGCCCCGTTGGGATGGTTATCCTGCCGCCCCATGTACGCGCCCTTCTTCGGCTTGAAACAAGCGCCGTTCTCGATCGCGCCGGACCCGCATTACCTGTTCATGAGCGAGCGCCACCGCGAGGCGCTGGCCCACCTGCTGTATGGGCTGGACGGCGGTGGCGGCTTCGTGCTGCTGACCGGCGAGATCGGGGCCGGCAAGACCACGGTCTGCCGCTGCTTCCTGGAGCAGATCCCGGCGAACTGCAACGTCGCCTACATCTTCAACCCCAAGCTCACCGTCACCGAGCTGCTGCAGGCGATCTGCGACGAGTTCCACGCCGCGGTGCCGCCGGGCGCGCGGACGGTGAAGGACTACGTCGACCCGCTCAACGCCTTTCTGCTGGCGCAGCACGCGGCCGGGCGCAACAACGTGCTCATCATCGACGAGGCGCAGAACCTCTCGGCCGACGTGCTGGAGCAGTTGCGCCTGCTGACCAACCTGGAGACCAGCGAACGCAAGCTGCTGCAGGTGGTGCTGATCGGCCAGCCCGAACTGCGCGGCATGCTGGCCCGGCCCGAGCTGGAGCAGCTGGCGCAGCGCGTGATCGCGCGCTTCCACCTGGGCGCGCTGTCCGAGGCTGAAACGGCGCAGTACATCCGCCACCGCCTGAACGTGGCCGGCCTCACTGGTGCCCTGCCCTTCGACGCCAAGGCGCTGCGCCTGATCCACCAGCTCACCCGCGGCGTGCCGCGCCGCATCAACCTGCTGTGCGACCGCGCGCTGCTGGGCGGCTATGCCAGCGGCCAGGCCCAGGTCACGCCGGCCATCGTCCGCCAGGCCGCGGCTGAAGTGTTCGACGCGCAGCTCACCCCTGCCCGACGCCGGCGCAAGCGCAAGTCGGACCCGGTCGGCCTGAGCCTGCTGGTGCTGGCCGCGGCCCTGGCCGGCGCAGGGCTGACCTGGGCGCTGCAACAGTCATCGAAGGCGGGTCGCAACGACAAGGCCGACACCGCCAAGGTCGCCGCGCCAGCCTCAGCCGCGTCTTCCTCCGCGAGCGCGGCCTCGGCCGCGGCTTCCGCCACCAGGCCCGCCTCAGCGGCCGGCAGCATCGAGCCGCTGCGCCTGGCCGACTGGACACCGCAGGAGAGCGACGCCTGGGCCGCATTGGCCCAGCGCTGGGGCTTGCCGCTGCCAGCCGACGTCGACCCTTGCACCGCTGCCGCACAGCGCGGCCTGCAGTGCTACCGCAGCAGCAGCGGCAGCCTGTCGCTGATCCGCCTGATCGACCGCCCGGTGCTGCTGACGCTGCAGCGCCCGGGCCAGCCGCCGGCGCTGGCCGCGCTGGTGGGGCTGGATGGGCAGCAGGCCACGCTGCTGGTGGACGGCAAGCCGCGCCGGGTCGCGCTGCCGGAACTGGCCGGTGCCTGGCGTGGCGAGTTCAGCACCTTCTGGCGCATGCCGCCGGGCTACGCCAACCGCGGCGACAACATGGGTCCTCTGCGCAACTGGCTGGCCGAGCAACTCGCCCGCGTGCCGGGCATCGCCGCGCCCGCCAGTGCCGCCTCCACACCGCCAGGCTTGAACGAGCTGACCCGCCAGGTCCAGGCTTTCCAGGCCAGCCAGGGCCTGCAGCCGGACGGCCGCGTCGGTCCCATCACGCTGATGCAGATCAACCGGGCCGCCGGCGTGGCCGAGCCGCGCCTGGACGTGGCGCGCTGACCCCAGAATCGAGCGACCAACCACATGTCCTACATCCTTGACGCTCTGCGCCGGGCCGAAGCCGACCGCGAACGCGAGCGTGGCCAGGTGCCGGGCCTGCACACCCAGCCCCCTGCCGGCAGCGCAGCGGCACGCGGCGCCGGCCGGCGC